>JALTOP010000020.1:14781-27615 GCA_027000105.1 Planctomycetaceae bacterium
TTTCTGGCTTCACCCCAATTTGGCGAGCGCTTTGCCCGCCGTTGGATGGACGTGGTGCGTTACACCGACACTTACGGTTACGAATGGGATAATCCCGTCAAAGGTTCCTGGGAATATCGCGACTATCTGATCCGTGCCTTCAATAACAATGTCGGGTTCGATCAGATGATTCGGGAACAGATTGCGGGGGATCTGCTACCGAATCCACGCATCAATACCGAACAGGGTATTAATGAAAGTCTGATCGGCCCGGTATTTTACAACATGGGAGAGCATCGACACGGGTCGAGCCTGCAATTCAACGGCATTCATCAGGATATGGTGAATAACAAAATCGACGCTTTTTCAAAAGCATTTCTCGCCATGACGGTCGCCTGCGCGAGGTGTCACGATCACAAACTGGATGCCATTTCGCAGAAGGATTATTACGCATTGGCCGGCGTGTTCATGTCGCCCCGCTGGTCTGCCCGCGTGATTGATCTTCCCGGCAAGAATGAGACAGCGATCGAAGAATTGAGGCGATTGCGTCAGGAAATTCGGCAACTGCTGGCTGAGCAATGGATGTCGGAAATGAATGGGGAATTTCCCGTCCGACTGGAACAGTGGGCACAGGCGAAACTCAAATCGTCGGGAAATGTGACCATCGAACAGATCGCCTTTCCACTTGTCCAAATTGTTTCTGTCCAGGACGCAGAAATTCAGAAAAGCTGGTCGGAAATGTCCGCGGCCTGGCAGAGTGAGCGAACAAAACGAATTGCTGCAAACAAAAGGTTCAGTCTTCTTTCCGATTTCAGTCAGCCCGGCTTTCCGAAAGGCTGGGTGACCGAAGGAGCAGGGATCAGGCATGGATACACCCGCAATGGAGCCCCGCTTGTTTCACTTCAGGGAGAATCTTTGATTCAGAAACTGCTTCCGCGGGGTTACCACACGCATGCGCTTTCCTCCAAACTTCCCGGTGCGATACGGTTGCCCGCACAAAAAAAAATAAAGGGACGGTATATCAGCCTGAAGATGGAAGGGGGAGAATGGGCCGGCACGTTGGTTATTCCCCAGAATGCCATTCAGACCGAAACGATCCGGTTTTTCGATCCGGTTCAACCTCTGCACTGGGTCAGTTTTGCTGACAGCGCCTTGAAGAATGGAGTGACTCGGGTTCTTACTGAAATTGCCACCGCTTCCCTCAATACGAATTTCCCTCCTCGGACGGGGTTGGCCCGGGCGGGAAAGGTATCGCTTCCGAACAACGACGACGGCTTTGACAAACGGAGCTGGTTTTCTGTGACCGGCATCGTTACTCACGAAACGGGAGGCGTTCCGGTCGATACGCTCGATTCGTTCGCCTCGCTTTATGCCGGTGAGCCAGCTACCAAACCGCCTACAAATAAAAAAGAATCCTGGGAGCAGTTCACGCAATGGTTTTCGGGTTCGATCGAACGCTGGGCATCGGACGAAGCGACGGATGCCGATGTGAAAAAAATCAACTGGCTGCTGAGAGAGAAACTGCTTTCGAATCGCCGCGATCAACTGCCCCAGGTTGCGGCTTTGGTAGACAGGTATCGGAAAGTTGAATCAGGTATCCCGTTTCCCCGAACTGTCAACAGCATGGATGAACGGCAACTTCCACCTCTTGATTACCGCCTGAATCTGCGAGGTAATGTTGACGCTGACGGGCCTGCGATCCCGCGCGATTTTCTGGAAGTGTTTGCCGGTCAGAACGACGTCGGCAAAAGCAAACAGAGCGGACGTCTGGAACTGGCCCGCTTTTTGAGCAGTCCCAGGAATCCGCTTACCGCCCGGGTTTACGTGAACCGCATTTGGCAATGGGTCTTCGGCACGGGGATTGTGTCCACCTCCAACGATTTCGGTAAACTGGGAGACCGGCCGTCGCATCCTGAATTGCTCGATTGGCTCGCCCGTCAATTCATGAATGAGGGCTGGTCGACCAAAAAAATGGTGCGGCGTCAGGTGTTGAGTCGGACATTCCGCCAGTCATCCTCGTTCCCTCGCATTGCCGCTGAAAGGGATCCGATGAATCGTCTGCTGCACCATTATCCGACTCGCAGACTCGAAGCGGAAGAAGTTCGTGATTCTCTGCTGATGGTTTCGGGCAGATTGAATACAACATTATACGGACACCCCATCAATCCGCCCCGCCATCATGAAGACGCCGCGAAGCGACTGTTTTCCGGGCCTCTCGATGGAGACGGGCGGCGATCCATTTATCTGAAAATGTCGATCATGGATCCTCCCAAGTTTCTGGTCTGTTTCAATTTGCCCGACTTGAAACTGCCAACGGGTAAGCGGGATGTGACCAATGTTCCGACACAATCGCTGGCGCTACTGAATGGGCCGTTGACAATTCACCTGGCCGATTATTGGGCCGAACGACTGATGCAGGATGATTCCCGCAATCCGAAAACGCGGATACGGGCGATGTTCGTTCAGGCATTGGGACGATTGCCAAAAGAACATGAATTGAAACGCTGGAGCGATGCGGTTAACGGTTTTTCTACGTCAGATGATGTTATGAAGGACAAAAACGCCTGGGCGGAACTGGCGCATGCTTTATTCAACACGAAAGAATTTCTTTATTACAGGTAAATGCCGGATAATTGATTGACCAAAAGCGGAGTCTCCATTTCTTCGGAAAAGAGGAATTTGAGTCTCGCCGTCGCTTATGCCATGGTTAATAACGGTTGACAAGGTGACAGGATGAAGAAATCAGGTAATTGCAGAGAATATGTGGCTTCAATGAAGGACGGTATAGTCCGTCGCCGTCTATTGAAAAACGCCTCGTTCGGTTTCTCCTGGTTATCTTTGTGTGGGCTGCTGACGGAATCCGCTTCCTGTGCCACGCTTGCCCGTTCGAGATCCCAATTTCCGGCGCGGGCGAAAAATATCATCTTCTGTTTCATGGATGGGGGGCCGAGTCACGTCGACACTTTCGACTACAAACCGATGCTGAAAAAACAGGAAGGAAAACCGATTGGTGAAAGCGCCGTCTCCAAAAGATCGCAATCGAACGCAAATCGTGTCTGGTTGGGGAGTCCGTGGAAGTTTCGGAAACGAGGCCAAAGCGGAATGTGGGTGAGCGACCTGCTCCCGAATATCGCACAGGTGGCCGACGAAATCTGCGTCGTGCGTTCCATGGTTGGCGAATTGCCTTTGCACGGTAATCAGAACCTGTTGCTGCATACCGGTCGTATTCTTGGTCAGGCTCCGAGTATGGGAGCGTGGGTTTCCTACGGTTTGGGAAGTGAAAATCGAAATCTGCCCGGTTACATGTTGCTCAACAACGACTGGGTTCCCAATGGGGGGCTGGAAAATTTTGGCAGTTCTTTCTTGCCGGCCAGTCATCAGGCAACCATGCTCCGACCTGATGGAGTCCCCGTAGACAATATCATCCCGTCCGATTCCGATCGACTGCAAAGAAAAAAACTGAATTTACTTGCCGAACAGGATCAGGAATTTTCAAAGCGGACAGCTGATCCACTGGCGATCGAGGGGGCAATTGCCAATTACGAAACAGCCTATCGAATGCAGAGCACCATCCCGGAAGTGGCAGATATCCGTCCGGAACCGAAACACATCCAGAAGATGTACGGAGTCGATTCCTCCGATAAATATCAGCAACATTACGCCACTCAGGCATTGCGAGCCCGCCGTCTGGTCGAAGCCGGTGTCCGATTCGTGGAAATTACGTGTCCCAGTTTTGATGGAAATAATTCCCCTTGGGATCAGCATGGGCAAATTAAAAAAGGTCACGAAAAAAATTCGCTGATTACTGATCAGTCGGTCGCTGCCCTGATTCTCGATCTTAAACAGCGTGGCTTGCTGGATGAAACCATTGTCATTTGGGCGGGAGAAATGGGGCGTACTCCCCACACGCCCAAAGTAACGCCAACTTGCGGTCGCGATCATCACGTCAATGGATATTCACTGTTCATCGCAGGAGGTGGATTCAAAGCAGGAATGACCTTCGGTTCAACAGATGAATTCGGCAATTCCGTCGTTGAAAACAGAGTGGATATCCACGATATTCACGCCACGATATTGCATCAGATGGGCATCAATCATGAAACGCTGACCTACCGTTATGGTGGTCGTGACAATCGCCTCACCGACGTGCATGGAAGAGTAATTTCAGAGATTCTTGCCTGACTGCAATTGGTACGCATGCTCCATGCTCACCGATGGTTGGCTCACGGGTGGTTGCAGTTCATCCATGATTGGTATATCGCCAAGATGGCTATTATTTCCCGTCAAGCCAGACACGGCGTGCACAACCATTGCTTCGGTCTTCATACCGGCCTTTTCTCTTGAGCACGGGAAGTTTTCCCTTTCGGAAATAACCACAGGCAGATACCGAACCTCTCTATTGGACATTTTTGACATTTTGAACCGATATCTGTTGACTCTGTAGTAGGGTACAGCCTTTAGAATGTGGGTATTACATCGTGGTAGGGGTAACCGGAATGAAGAAGATGACAATGACAATTGGCAAGCTGGCTCAGCGGGCGGGTGTCGGTGTCGAAACCATACGCTTCTATGAACGCAAAGGCTTGATTGAAACCCCACTTCGCACGGCGTCGGGGTATCGACAATATTCCGAGGCGGTCGTGCGTCGGCTGCAATTTATTCGTCGGGCCAAAGAGTTGGGATTTACTCTTAATGAAATCATGGAGCTGCTTTCCTTAAAAACCAGTGCCGGTGTTACATGCGCCTCCGTAAAACAAAAGGCTGAGAAAAAAATAGCAGACATCGACGGAAAGCTGCGAAGTCTTCGGCGCATGAAACGGGCGTTGGTCGATTTGACCCAAACCTGTAATGGAGATAGCAGTCTGGATGAGTGCCCGATCCTTAACGCCATGGACGATGGAGCCTCACTCGAATGAGATATCGAGGGCGTTCAACTCGATCCGGGCGAACTGGACTTGCGGTATCTATACTTACCGCTGCTGTCGCACTTCTACCCAGCGTGAGTTGCCCGGCCTGTTGGCCAGTGTACGCCGGACTGCTCAGCGCGTTGGGTGTCCCCGTGCTGATGAGCCGAGAGGCACTCTTCCCAACGACGCTGGTGGCACTCTGCGTGGCTGTGTTTGTAATCGGATTTCGTGCCACGCGCCGGCATGGCTATGGTCCTTTTGTGTTGTCACTGATTTCAGCAATGATGATTGTTGTTGGCAAGTTTATCCTGGAATGGGATGTGATTGCCTACCTTGGGGTTGCCATGTTGGTATTTGCCTCTGTTTGGAATTCGCGGCAACATTCTCATTCATCAACCTGTCCGGCGTGCGATGCCAGTCAAAACCTGATTCAAATTGACGGCCTCGAAAAATTTGAAAACAACTCTTGACTCTACACCGTACTACAGGCCGTATAATCCGCTGAAAGGCGAGCAGATTATTGACCCGCCGTTGCGTGTGGGTGTCTGCCGCAGGTTGAGATTGTAGGAGATCAACAAGATGAAACGAATGCTCTTGAGCGTATCGCTGGTCTTTGGCCTTGGCGCGATTGTCGCGGTAGCTGGTGCCGCCACGGGGTTCCAGCGAAGTGATTGTCCCGGGAAAGTCGTCTGTCCATTGACGGGCGATGAAGTTTGTCGCGATCAATGTCCGCTCGTTGATGCAAATCGGGACGACTGTCCCGGAAAGATCAAGTGTCCGGTCACGGGTGAGTTGGTCTGCCGTGACAAGTGCCCTCTTGGTAACGCAAAGGCGACCAAAGAAATCCGCAAGTGCTGTGGAGCGTGCCCCAGCAATCTGCCCGAGTAATTCGCTTTAGTCCCTCACTCTCCGATGCCGGTACTTGTTACCGGCATCGGTTGGTGTTGCATGCAACGACAGTTGTAGAACGCTACTGCAGTTCCTGTTGTCTGATCCTCCGTTGAATCCGGTTTCCTGCTGCAATCGCCAGGAACAACACGATTCCGTAAGGGATCCAGAGCAAATGCCGGAAGGGACTCGGCAGGGCAAACATCAGGCCGAGGAACAGCAAAACACCGATCCATGCGATCGCGCTTGCCTGGATCATGAGTTTCCGCTCTTGGGGACCGCTCGTGTTCTTTACACTGAAATAGGTTCCGATTATCCCCCCTGCAATACCGCAGACTCCGCCTATGATCGCCCCTATTATCCCAGGATGCATGACATTTCCCCTTTCTTTACAATATATGCCGATAGACAGGGTGCTCTGAAACGCACCATTGAAACTGATCTGCCTAGACCTGCATGAACTTGAATATGACGCTCATGAAGTCTCATGTTGCGAAGACCGGGTACCGATGTGAGGTCATGTAGTTTTTCAGGATTGATCCTGTCTCACAACGTGCATGATACCGTTCAGGGTGGGATCGAGGAAGAGAAAAATTGTTTAATGAGTGACTCTGGCAGGTTTCCCTGTTTTTCATGATTGAATGGGTTAAAACCGTAACGCAGAGGGACGACCTGCTGCAATAGCCATGCCATCGACATGACTACGGTTCGGCTCGAATTCAACGTGCGATCGACTTGAGTGCTGTTTCGGGCGACCATCAGGCGGGCAGGAGTCCCCATTACGAGACTATTGCGGGTTTTTCTTCGCGGGCTTTTTCCAGCAGGTCGATCCAGGGGCCGACGAAATGTCCGTTATCGTGGAACGTGCGACCGCTGACAAGGTTGCCGTCGATCACGCATGGTTCATCAACAAACGTGCCGCCACAAACTTCCAAATCGAATTGACATTTGGGAACCGTTGCCATTTTGCGTCCCTTGACACAATTCGCATAAGCGGGGATTTCCACGCCGTGACAAACACTCGCAATCGGTTTTCCGGCGTCGAAAAAGTGACGGGTGATCCGCACGAGGTCTTCATCGTAGCGGATATATTCCGGTGCACGTCCGCCTGAAAAGAAAATGCCGATGTACTGTTCGGGATCGATCTCCGCAAAGCAGACCTGGGCCTGAATGGTGTACCCCTCCCATTCTTTGGTGATTGTCCACCCCGGTTTGATTTCGTGCAGCACCATTTGATACAGCCGCTTTTCGGGAGCAGCCACCACCGGTTCGAACCCGGCTTCAATAAGTCGATAGTACGGGTACATCGTATCGAGTGTTTCCGAAGCATCGCCAACAATGATCAGAACTTTTTCTTTTGTCGGGGAATCTGATGACATCTATTCTTCTCTCATAAAATTACAGAGTTTGTGGTACAGACCGTGCAGCGTAATTCTGCCGGCTTGCTTTAGATGAATTCTTACAGCAGTTCTTCCAGATATTTTCGGGATCGGTTGATCTCCGCCGTAACGGCCTGCGTTGTTTCCAGAATGGGAATGCCTCGGGGAACCGGGTGCATGAAGATTTCTGTCCAGCCGTTGTAATTGATTTTTTTCAATGACTCAACAAGCGGTTTGAAATCGAGCGAACCGCGTCCGGGCATCTGCAGCAACTCCTGTTCTTTGGGCAACTTTTTCATGCAGCCCATGCCGTGCTGCCAGGCGTAAAAAACGGCCAGCGAATCGCCCAATGTTTCAATCAGTTCGCTGAGCAGTTCCTCATCTTGCGGGAGGTGATACGGAGCGAAGGCGATTCCCAGATTCTTCGAGGGACGTAATTCATTCAACCATTTGAGGGAATCGGGCGAGTCGATCAGATTGTTCGCATGATTTTCGATCGCGATCGTCACGCCGGTTTCTTCCGCAACAGCGAGGTGTGGTTTCATCTGTTCGAGAAACTTCGCCACGGCTGCTTTCAATTCCGCTCCTTTCAGGTTCTTGGGCCCCTTGCCGCCGCACACCATCGTATGACAACCAAACTTCCGGGCGAATCTCATTTCATTTTGCAGGCCGAATGGCCCGAGTTTGTATTGCGTGATACACCCGAGAGAAACCCCGTTTTTATCGAGCAGTTCCCGAAACTTCGCATCCCCCATCTGTTCGACCTGCTCCCGTTGATCGCCATGCACCTTGGGCCAAATGTCGATCGCACAGGCACCTGTCTTTTTCACTTCGGGCAGAATATCTTCCAGCTTCGTATAACCGTACATACAGGAACCGAGTATGTATTTCAGTCGAAACCGGTTCGTCGGTTCTGCTTCTGCCTTTTGTGAAAGGCCGGGCCAAAAAGTTCCCGCTGTTATCGTGGCGGTTGTTGCACAAAAAGTCCGTCGACTGATTTTTGAAGTCTGTTTCAACACAAATGCCTCTCTATCATGCAATAATGTAATGAGATTAGTGATGGAATTATGCGATACGGAGCGTTATGACGCCCCGGTTCTTTCGTATCGGAAAAAGGGGAGCCGCATCGTAACCGACGAAGCTGCATTACGAGGATACAAAATTACGACGAAACAAATTGCCCGGCTACTTTCTTTCCCTGTTCGAGGAAGGGAACCCCCAGGTGCATCAACTCGTTTGATCCCGGTTTGAAAATCCGTTCCGGTGAATATTGTGTGACATACGCACGTCGCATTTTATCGGTGCTGTTGGAACCGCTACGGTGAAATGTCAACGAACTGAAGACAACCAGGCTGCCGGCTGGCACAATCGCGGGGATGCCCGGTTCATTGCCGAAATAGCCGGTTTTATCGCCTGTTTCCGGTTCTCGAATATGTTCCACCAATGTACGAATTCCGACCTTGGAATAAGGGAGCACGTACGCCGTCCCATTTTCTTCGGACATATCATCCACAGCCGCCCACACCGTAACATAGGGCGTGTGCGGAAAACCGAGATAGCCGGAATCCTGATGCCAGGAAAACTTGATCCCCTGCTCCGCCGCTTTGACAACGTACTGATCATAAAACAGAAACGCGTTTTCGCCGATGGTCGCTTTGCAAACTTCAGCCATCAAATCGCTGAAAACATATTCCGACAGCCGGGGCGGCTTGTCGTACTGCTTGGCGATGTGATACCGCTTTCCCCGTAGGCTGATATGGATATGATCGGTGCCGAGTCGATCCATCTCCTGATGCTGCAAATCGATCAGATGATCGCAGGAATCCCGCAGTATCTGCAAATGCTCCTCAGGAATCGCGTTCTCAACAATGAAGTAGCCTTCTTCCCGATACAGCTTGCGGTGTTCATCGGTAATAAGCGATGCGGCTGTAGACATGATTCGCTCCCATTAAAGGCTGTTGAAAAAACAGACTGGCCAGTTGACACCATCCGCCGGGTCTCTCAGCCGATTTCAAAACCGGCTCGATATTCCCGTTTGAGCCACTCGTTCGCTTTGGCATCGTTGATGATCACTTCCGCCTTCGGATCCCATTTGATTGGGCGACCGATTCGCATCGAGATATTGGCCAGGTGACACGTACTGACGCTGCGGTGCTGGCTTTCGATGTCGGAAATTGTTTTTTTGCGAGACTGGATGCAGTCGAAGAAGTTGCCCATGTGGTTGATGATGGCATCGAGCTTGCCGGTTCGTTCAGGTCGGCTCAAATTGTCGTAATCGTAGGTGACGAATTTTTCGCGAGGCAGCGGATTCTTTTTCAATTCGTCAACCGGGACTCCGGCGATCGTACCACGATTGACGAACAGCCTTCCCCTGTCTCCCTCAAACAGAATGCCTCGTCTGCCATGATCGGCGACAATCATTTCGACTCCGTTGGCATATTGTATTGTCGCACCGAAATCGCTGGCGACATTGTAGCCATTTTTAATGTTGGGCAGCGTCGCTTTCCCATCAATACTCACGGGTAATGAATTGATTGCCCACTGCGCGATATCAATATGATGCGCGCCCCAATCGGTCATTTTTCCGCCTGAGTATTCGTACCACCAGCGGAACGTGTAATGTGTTCTTTCCGGGATATAAGGGACACTGGGAGTCGGCCCCTGCCAGAGATTCCAATTGAAAGATTTGGGGACCGGGTAAACTTCGAATGGCCCGCCAGTCGGGTTCTTGTCGGTTGCGCAGGTGACCCGTTTCAATTTCCCGATGCGTCCCGCCCGAACCATCTCCACAGCCAGACGAAACTTCCAGTCGCTGCGCTGCCAGGTGCCCACCTGGACGACGCGATCCGATTTCCCGACAACATCGCGCAGGATTTTCCCTTCGTCGATGGTCAATGTCAGCGGCTTTTCGCAGTAGACATCTTTCCCGGCTCGCACGGCATCGACCAGCATTTTGGTGTGCCAGTGATCCGGAGTGCCGATCAGCACAACATCGACATCTTTCCGCTTGAGCATATCCTGATAATCTTCGAAGATTCGTGGCGTACTGCCGAAGCTGGCACGTGCCTGTTCCCGCACATTTTTATCGACATCGGAAATCGCGACGATATCGCCATACAACCTCGCTTTTTCTGCAATGACAGAACCCTGATACCGCATGCCGATACAACCAATGCCCAATCGTTCGACCTTGTGCTTCGGTTTATCAACTGCCTGAACGGAAAAAGGCCAAGCCGCAAACGCTCCCGCTGCAATTGCGGAAGTTGAGAGAAAAGAACGCCTTGAAGTGGTTGAAGACTGGGAGGAATTCATCAAAACAGACTCCTGAAAAGAAACGCCAGATTTATCCGGTGGTTGAAACAGTGATTCAACAAGTCGATATCCATCAACTCGTGTTGATATGGGGATTGTAACACGGACAACAGCGATTGCATTATGTAAATGCGTATTATTCTTATGTTATTTTGTCAGCCAGTCGTTGCTATATATTATCAGTCGGTTTTCCTTGAAAGGGATTGTTCGCCTCCAGCTATTGTCGCTCCCAAGAGAAATCATGGCTCATCATTGAGGGCGTGGATTATGTGTGTTGAGAATAGCTGTCTGCTTACGAAACGGCTTGTGTGACATCGGCAACAGGCCGGCTGCGCTGCGCAGGGTTGCTGTTCCGTTTGCGCTGTTCTGTTTACTGGGATGCGCACGGATTTTGCGCCGCAGATGGGTGATTCTGCTTCACAGGCAGCAGGCAATTTTGAATTGCGTTGGTGTCAGCCTGCAAGGAACCGGGCCAGGCGATCCAATCCGACGGTCAGTGTCTCAATGTTTGTTGCGAAAGAGAGCCGCACGAATCCGGGGGCTCCGAAAGCATCACCAGTGACAAGGGCCACTTGTGCCTGTTCCAGCAGCGCGGTGCAGAAATCGGTTGCGTTGTCGACGACAACTCCGCCCTGAAGCGTTTTGCCGAAGTATTTCGAGACATTGAAGAACGCATAAAACGCACCGCCCGGTTCGACAAAACTGATCTCCGGGATCTCTCGCAAACGGCTGAGCGTGTAATCCCTGCGTTTGGCGAATTCGCCCAACATTTGCGAGACACAATCTTGCGGCCCGGTCAGCGCGGCGATAGAAGCGTACTGTGAAATGCTGCACGGATTCGACGTCTGCTGCGACTGCAACTTGTTGATCGCTTTAATCAACTCGGGATCGCCAATCGTCCAGCCGATACGCCAGCCAGTCATCGCATACGCCTTGCTGACACCGTTGATGACAATCGTACGTGAAGCAATTTCGTCTCCCATGGTCAACATGCACTTTGTTTCCCAACCGGGGTAGACAAGTTTGTCGTAGATTTCATCAGAAAGAACGTAGATGTTTTTCTCAACGGCAAACTCGCCAATCTGTCGCATCAGATCAAGCGGATAAATCACGCCGGTCGGATTGCTTGGACTATTCAGCATGATCATTTTTGTGCGATCGGTCGTTTTGGCAGCAATGTTTTCGATGCTCGGACAAAAACCCTCTTCTTCGCTGGCAGTCACCAGAACGGGAACGCCGCCCGCCAGTTCAACCAGGGCACTGTAACTGACCCAATACGGTGTCGGGATCAGAACTTCATCGCCGGGGTGCAGCATCGCGGTCAGCACATTATGGATGGAGTGCTTGGCCCCGTTGGATACAATGACATTTTCCGGTTTGATCGACAAATTGTAATCACGCAGGGCTGCTTCACAGATGGCCTGCTTCAATTCGATGACCCCGCCTGCGGGTGTGTAATGCGTTTTCCCGGAATTCATCGCTTCAATGGCAGCTTCGCGGATATGTTCGGGAGTGATGAAATCTGGTTCTCCCAGTGTGAATTCGTAAACATCCACGCCACTTGCTTTCAGCTCTTTCGCTTTAGTGGCGGCGGCAATTGTTGCAGAAGGTTTCAGGGAGGCAACAGCAGGCGAAAAGTCCATGAATCTCGATCCGTGGTTGATGTTTTCGTTTAACGCAGGGAATAACGACATTCCCGTTTTCACGATTGTGGACAAGAAATTTCATGCGTCAAGTCGCTGCAACCATTTTGTCGACCGGTTCTTCAAATCCTGCCCAAATAAGAAGACTGAAGCAGCAACAAAAAGGCATTTGTTGATAGAAAGTCGGGCTTTGAACTTTTCTATGCCAGCTTATGAACCATTTTCTTGTTTGATCGTTGGTAATGACACGAGTTGCACGTTGTTGTATTCGTTTGTGCGCATGTGTGGTTTGCAGAATGCAGATGCGTATTGAAATTCGCCAGATTCCATTTGTTGTATTAACGAAAGAGAATGAAATGGTCTTAAAGAGTATCGGGGTTGCTTCGACGGGAAAAATGTTGGGATGTCTTTACGCGATCATGGGATTGTTTATCGGCATTATCTTCTCGGTCATGTCATTGGCGGCAGGGGCGGCAGGAGGGATGAAGGGAGCGGCAGGAATGGAGGCGATGTTCGGTGTCGGTGCCGTTATCGCTTTACCACTTTTTTATGGCGTGATGGGATACATCGGGGGGATATTATTGGCTGTCATGTACAACATTGTGGCAGGAATTGTCGGCGGGATTGAAATGGAGTTTATTCACCCGGCACAGGATGAAGCCCTCTGATTGATGAAGCCTTCTGATCTGCACCGCTGGCACTTGCCAACGGTTTCTGTAAACGGGG
>JALTOP010000021.1:0-12339 GCA_027000105.1 Planctomycetaceae bacterium
CGTTTTCGTTTTCATCCTTGCGGCTGATATCGTAAACGAGACCCAGATCAACGATGTTCACAAACAATTCAGGATCAATCACCGACTTGAGCTTATCAAGCATGGCCGCTTCACTGGGCAACTCAGTCCCATCCGGTTCCACTTCTGAGCCTGTATTCTCATTGCTCGAATTGGAGGAGGCCACATCGAGATCGACCAGCGCTGTTTGTCCGCTTTCGCTTCCGCTGGTTCCTTCAATCTCTTCGCGTTCATTCGCTTCCTGCATACTCTTCAAATCTTTTTCGCTGTATGGTCGGCTGTAAATGCCATCTTCGCGAACGGAAACTTCAAAGATACGGATCGGCTGAGTGGCCGGCATGCACTTTGCGATACCCGTTTTGATATCGAAACGGGCTCCATGCCGGGGACACTTGATTTCACCATCAATAATTTCGCCGTCAGTCAACGGTTGCCCATCGTGTGTGCAGAGATCTTCCACTACATACCAGAAGCTGCCCAATTGAATCAGTAATGCGGGGGTGTCATCAACAACGACAGAGAGACGCGATTTCCCTTCGATTTCGTTGTTCGTTGCAATCAGTTCCCACTCAAAGTCACTCATTTTTCTCTCGATATTTCTCTTGATATTTCCCGATTCGGATGATGAAGCTAACCAGGGATGACATCCGGAAGTTGTCTGTCAGTTGTTAAAACCGAGTTTCGTTTGCACGGATTGGCTTAATGTTTCTCGCACGATTTCAACAGGAATGCGATCAAACACCTGCTGGAAGAAGCCATTGACGATCATGTGCATTGCTTCATCCCGGGAGATGCCACGGCTCATGCAATACAAAATCTGCTCTTCATCGACTTGCCCCGCCGTTGCCCCATGTGTGCAGCGAACATCGTCCGCTTCAATTTTCAGTCCGGGGATCGCATCGACACGGGCATCGTTACTGAGAATGAGTGAATCGTTTCGTTGATAGCTGTCCGTCTTTTGTGCTTCGGCGGCGACATCGATAATGCCTCGCCAGATCATTCGGGAACGATCCCGCACAACCTCTTTATATAGCAAGTCGGAATGCGTGTGCGCTGCCTTGTGCCATTGTGATGTGTAGAAGGAAAGCTTCTGCCGACCGGTCGCAAATGCCACACCATTCACCTGAGCCTCTGCCCCTTTCCCGTCCAGCATGACATCCTGATGAATATGCGAAAACTTGCTGCCGAGTGAACCGACCGTCCATTGCAGCGATCCATCCCGCTGAACCCGTCCGCATTGATGCGCGAAATGAAAAACCGATTCATTCCAGTTTTGCAGTTGCACATATCGCAATTTCGCCTCGCTGGCGACAATCAATTCAACTGCCCCGACATGCAGCCCGGCGTCCTTTTCATTCGCCGAAGCGGTCTCCTCCAATAACGTCGCTTCTGCACCTTCTTCGAGAACAACCAGCGTATGGGAACAATCGGCAACTTTCGCGGTGGCCAGACCAATCAGACTGTGCAACGGTTTTTCTATCGAGGTATGACGAGGTACATAAAGGAAAAGCCCGCCCGTCCAGAAAGCCGCGTGCCAGGCGGCAAAACGGTCGGCATCCGGCAACACCGCTCGTGTCATCAAGTATTCTTTAACCAGTTCTTCATGTTTACAGACCGCTTCGCCGAGGTCACAACAGATAACCCCCTGTTCAAGCAGTTCCGGTTCCAGATGCGACTTGACAGGATGCCCATCGGTATGCGCGACCGAACCGCCGAACTCGCCGCGATGTTCCATCAGGGTTGAAAACCGGCTTGCCTGCCCGCTTTCCGGTTGCTGCGAAACGAGATGGTAACTGTCTGGTCGAAACAGTCGCAGATCAATCCGCCGATACTCTTCCGGCTCGAGTTCTACTTCACATAACGATTGATACAAAGCGAACGCATCGCGCCGCCTTTGTGTCAGCCAATCCGGTTCGTGACGGGTTTCGAGGAAAGATTCAAAACCGTCAAGAGTTGTCATTGAAATGTGAGGCATCGCTGTCTGCATCGCCAAAACGCTCCGGGAAAATGTCGGGTGCTTCGTGGCGCACCGCTTTGCGTGGGTATAGGTAGAAGTTGAGGGTCGAAAGAGAATCCGGCCTGGTGCTTAACCAACCGAACCTTCCATTTGCAGTTCGATCAGCCGATTCATCTCTACAGCGTATTCCATCGGCAACTCTTTGACGAGAGGTTCGACGAAACCGGTCACGATCATCGCAGAGGCTTCCGCTTCGGTCAGCCCCCGGCTCATCAGATAAAGCAACTGCTCTTCGGCGATTTTGGAAACAGAGGCTTCATGCTCAATCGCCACCTGACTTTCTTCGATCTCGATATAGGGGAAGGTATCGCTTTTTGATTCGGGATCGAGAATGAGTGCATCACAAACCACGTTCGATTTACAATTCTCTGCTCCTTTTTCAACTTTCACCAATCCGCGATACGTTGAACGCCCCCCATCTTTGGAGATACTTTTGGAAATAATCCGGCTTAATGTATTCGGGGCACAGTGAACCATCTTCGCCCCGGCGTCCTGATGCTGCCCTTTGCTGGCGAACGCGATCGAAAGCGTTTCGCCGCGTGCCCCCGGTTCCATCAGGTAAATAGCCGGATACTTCATCGTCAGTTTCGAGCCGAGATTTCCGTCAACCCATTCCATCAGGCCATCCTGATAAACAGCCGCTCTTTTCGTGACGAGATTGTAAACATTGTTCGACCAGTTTTGAATTGTCGTGTATCTGCAGCGTCCTCCCTTGTTGACGATAATTTCCACCACGGCTGAATGCAGTGAATCACTGCTGTAAGTTGGTGCGGTGCAGCCTTCCACATAATGCAGCGAAGCCCCCTCATCAACAATAATCAGTGTTCGTTCAAACTGCCCCATGTTTTGCGTATTGATACGGAAATACGCCTGAAGCGGGAAATCGATATGCACTCCCGGCGGGATATAAATGAACGACCCTCCCGACCAAACCGCAGAATTCAACGCAGAGAACTTGTTGTCCTCCGGCGGAATGATGGTCGCAAAATACTTGCGGAACAGTTCCGGATGTTCCCGTAGCCCGGAATCGGTATCGGTAAAAATAACTCCCTGCTTCGCCAGATCTTCATTTAACGAACCGTAAACAACTTCCGATTCGTACTGCGCTTTCACTCCGGCCAGATATTTTTTCTCCGCTTCGGGGATGCCCAGCCGATCGTAGGTTTTGCGGATATCTTCAGGAACATCATCCCACGATTTTTCCTGGTGGTCTGATGCTTTGACGTAATAGTAAATGTCCTGGAAATCGAGTTCGGACATATCGCCGCCCCATCGAGGCATCGGTTTTTCCAGAAAGATTTCCAGCGAACGCAAGCGGAATTCGCGCATCCAGTCCGGTTCGCCTTTCATCTCGGAAATTTGCGAGACGATTTCCCGATCCAGACCCTTACGGCTGGTGAAGGCGTAGTTTTCTGTCGAATCGTGAAAACCAAACTGGTAATCACCAACGCCGACGTCGCTATTTTCTGCAGTATCCGTAGACACTATTCGCTCCTTAATATATTGCTGAATTTCAGCGTGGAGGCCGCGATGCGAACCATCTAGTTAAACTCTTGATTTACAAATTCTTGATCAACTTCCAACGAAACAGTTGGATAAGGGAACGCCATGCCCCAATGAGGTATCCATTCCAATGAGTCGCCATATCAAAGGTGCGTTTCAACGCACTCTGCAGCGAACTTTACGAAGTCACTTCAATAATCGAAAAATCAAACGGTCGCCTCCTGCTGTTGTTCTTCTTCCTGAGCGGCTTCTTCCGGATGTCTTTTTCTCACTTCTGCATAGCCGTGGGCGTGCAGTTCGTGCGCCAAGCTTGCATCGCCGGTTTCAACGATTTTTCCCGCCAGCATCACGTGTGTGAAATCCGGCTTGTTGTATTCAAGTAACCGTTCGTGATGCGTGATAATCAACACGCCCATTTCAGGGCCGGAAAGTTTCGCCAATCCTTCACTGACAACACGCACGGCGTCGCTATCCAACCCGGAATCTGTTTCGTCAAGCAGGGCGAATTTCGGTTTGAGCATCGCCAGTTGCAGGATTTCCATCCGTTTTTTTTCGCCGCCGGAAAAGCCGTCGTTCAAGTACCGGCGGGCAAACTCGGCATCCATGTTCAACTGCTTCATTGTTTCACGAAGTTCGGTGCGGAACTCCCGCATCGAAATTAGACTTTCGCCCTCTTTACGTTCCGGGTGACGAACATTCGAAACCGCAAGACGCAGGAAATCTGCCACCTTCACTCCCGGAATTGTGACCGGATACTGAAAGGCGAGAAACATGCCGAGCCTGGCTCGCTCACAAGGATCGAGATCGTTGATATTGGTTCCATCAATCGAAATCGTTCCCTCGGTGATCTCGTATTTGGGATGCCCCATCAACGCATAAGCGAGTGTGCTTTTCCCGGAGCCGTTCGGCCCCATCAACGCGTGAATTTCACCCTGTGCGATTTCCAGATTCACTCCCTTGAGGATCGGGGTTTCGCCCACACGAACATGCAGATTTTCAATTTTCAGTTTTAAGCTCATGAGAATTCTGTTTCTATCCTGTTACCAATAACCCGCCCGGCTATGAGAACACGCCGTAACGCAACGGTTTACTCTGTTATATTCCTGTATATTCCTGTTTCTGTTGTATCCCTGCTTCAGACAACTTTCATAGACCATCGACTTTCATCGACCATCGACACTTTTGATGCGTCACGATGCACCCTGCGCAGCTACGAGACCCGTTTACCCGATCTCACCCGACTGGAACGGTTTCAAACTTGCAGCAATTGTGCCCATCCACACACCGCTGGGTTAATTCCAGTGGAACCCCGAGTATTTTCTCGAAAACCTCGTGCTCCAGATCACAGATCGAATGACTCTGGCTAGCCAGTTCGTGATAGGGACAATTTCGTTCCAGCAACGTCCACTGCTCTCCATTTTGACCGATCTCGACATTGAAACCGTGTTCGGAAAGAACACTTTTCAATTCCTGCAACCGGACGGCAAGCCCTTCGCCTTCGACCGATCCGCCGTATCGCTTAACAAGCGTGTCGCGCAATTGGGCCATAACAGACTGCTTTATCTGCTCATCTTCAATTGAACTGAGCTGTTCCCACAAAATCGTTGCCAGTTCGATATAATTGTCCCCCAGGAGTTTTTGCCCCTTTTCAGTCAACTGATATTCATGATGTGGGCGCCCCCGTGTGGCCCGTACCGATTTACGCGAGACAAGCCCTGCGGCCTGTAATCGCAATAATCGCTGACGAATGGCAGTTGCCGTAACCCCTTCCATAGAACAGAGTTTCGGAACAGTCGCAGAGCCGACCCGGTGAAGGTCGGCCAGGAATTGTCGGTCAACATTTGCGATATTTGTGTCCATTTAGTTGATTACTTTACTGCAGAGCCGCCATTTATCCACCCAAAAGATCCAAAACGGAGATTTCTCTCACCTCGATTGTAGTAAAAGCGACAATTAAAACAACTCGCATTGTGAAAATAAATCGAGGAAGTCGGTTAATCACAGTTCCGTCTTGTGGTCTGATCTGATAAATTCCGCTTGATCGGGACGATCAGGCAACATGAAGAGCACAACCGGAGAGTATCGATGCACAAAACTGAAAACTGGGGAACGAGAATCGGCGTGATTTTGGCGGTAGCCGGTTCAGCGGTCGGTCTGGGAAACTTTCTCCGCTTCCCCGGTCAAGTCGCCCAGAACGGCGGTGGGGCGTTTATGATCCCCTATTTTGTGGCGTTGCTTCTCTTGGGGATTCCGCTTTGCTGGGCGGAATGGACGATGGGGCGATACGCCGGGACGCGTGGATTTCATTCTGCTCCGGGCATTTTTTCCGTCATCTGCAAAACGAATAAAGCCCGTTATTTAGGGACAATTGCCCTGCTGATGCCTTTGGTGATCTACATGTACTACGTTGTGATAGAAGCCTGGTGCCTGGGGTATGCGATCTGTTATCTGGATGGTTCCTTGATGCCGGAAAATAACCCGGGCAGTTACGAAGATTTTTTCGCCCATTTTACCGGCCAGGGGAGTGATGGCGCTCTGTTAGAGCCGGATACCCGCTGGTTTCTGGGATTGCTGCTCCTGATTTTCGGGATGAATTTCGTGTTCATCTACCGCGGTGTCACGAAAGGGATTGAATCTTTTTGCCGAATCGCAATGCCTATCATGGCGGTGCTGGCGGTGCTTGTTTTAATTCGTGTAATGACATTGGGAACGCCCGATCCGACCAAACCGGACCAAAATTTGATCAACGGATTAGGGGCGATGTGGAATCCTGATTTCGCTGTTTTATTAACCCCGAAAACCTGGTTGGCCGCATCGAGTCAGGTTTTTTTCAGTCTTTCAGTCGGCTTTGGGATTATCATCAACTACGCCAGTTATCTAAGAAGGAAAGATGATGTCGCGCTAAGCGGTTTGACAGCCAGCAGCATGAATGAATTTTTTGAGGTTTGCCTGGGCGGCCTGATCACGATTCCGGCTGCGTTCATGTTTTTGGGAGCCTCTGCGACAGAGCAGGGGACGTTTGGGCTGGGCTTTGTTGCGATGCCTTCTGTTTTCGCGATGATGCCGATGGGCCAACTGTTTGGATTTTTGTGGTTTTTCATGCTGTTTATCGCAGCGATTACCAGTTCCCTTTCAATGCTTCAACCGGTGATCGCTTTTTTCGAAGAAGGTCTTGGCATGAAACGTCACGCCTCTGCGACCATTCTTGGAATGATTTCGATGATGGGGGCAGGATTTGTCATCTATTTTTCGAAGGAGATGAAAGCTCTCGACACGATGGACTTCTGGGTTGGAACGGTTGCAATTTTCATTCTCGCGATGGTTCAGGCGATCCTCTACGGTTGGGTGCTGGGTATCGAAAAGGGGGAAAGAGAACTGCATGAAGGAGCGCACATACGCATCCCCTTCGCAGTGCAGCTTGTTTTGAAGTTCGTCACCCCTCTGTTCCTTATGGGGGTTTTCATTATGTTCTGTGTGTATAATGCCTCGGATTATATCGCCTCTCTTCAGGAAAATCCGGTCGCTAAAATGTCCGTGATGTTAATTCTGATGTTATTCGGTTTCCTGTTACTGTTGGTACATATCGCAGGGATTCGCTGGGAAAAAGAGGGACGGTTTGATCAGGTGTTTTCAGAAGAAGAGATTTCAGTGCAAGATAACCGGTAAAAAACAGTAAATGACCTGTGTGCAGGTGTCCGGTGCCGGTCATCATGACGTAACAGGATATCTTTTGTATTACTAACGGTGAAAGTTTGCGATCGGCTCGCAAATTTTGGAAGAATATCAGTCTGGTTACGGCTATGAGGCTGAACCAGTTGTGCCGGGTTAATCGTGGTTTGCATGGCGGGCCGTACCGTTTCTGCGGCTTCAAAATTTAACTTCACGGGAGGCTTATCATGGAACCAGCCGGTTGGGCAATGATGATCGTTTCAATAGGAACGGTGCTTTGTATGGTCACGTTCTGTTTGATCAAAGTTCTGACACTTCCCGCGGTGGAGATGGAAGAAATCAAAGGACCACTCGAAATTGATACGCAGGATACGGTTGACGCAGATTAAGCCGATAAGCGAGCCGAGGGAGTGATGTCCCTGCCTGTTTTAACCAGCGCGGTCGAACATCCGATTGGGGAGTTTTGTTTTGTTTGAACTGGCCATTCCGACTGTCGATCTGGTTATCGTCCTGGTTTACCTTGTTGCGGTGGTTCTGTTTGGCTTGTGGATCGGGCAAGAGCAGAAGGATTTATCGGACTATCTTCTGGGCGGGCGTGATCTGCCGTGGTGGGCCATTCTCGGTTCGATTGTCGCAACTGAGACGAGTACCGCAACCTTCCTCAGTGTGCCCGGTATCGCGTTTGCAGCCGGAGGCGATTTACGATTTCTGCAACTGACGTTCGGTTTCATTATCGGGCGGATTATCGTTACCGTTGTGCTGTTGCCCCACTATTTCAGCGGGAAGATGTTCACCGCTTATGAAGTTCTTGAGAAGCGGTTCGGCGGAGCAACCCAGAAGACGGCATCGGTCCTGTTTCTTGTCGCCCGTAATTTGGGAGATGGATTACGGCTTTTTCTGACAGCGATTGTGCTGGAAAAAGTGATCGGACTGGACTTGTCGCTGTGTATTGTTCTGATTGGAATCGCGACAATCATCTACACGTTTTTCGGGGGGATGAAAGCGGTCGTCTGGAATGATTGCATCCAGTTTGTCGTTTACATGTTGGGCGGAGTGGCAGCGGGAGTGGTTATCGTCCAACTGCTCCCCGGCGGCTGGCACGAGCTGGAAACTTATGCGCAAACACACAATAAATTGCGCCTGTTTGATTTCAGTTTCGATTACACAAAACCGTTCACTTTCTGGGCGGGGATTTTCGGCGGAGCGGCTCTTTCACTGGGAACGCATGGTACCGATCAGATGATGGTGCAGCGATATTTGAGCAGTCGCTGCGAAGCAGATGCCCGACGAGCGATCATCGCCAGTGGCTTTGTCGTATTCGTTCAGTTCGCCCTGTTTCTGCTTCTCGGAATTGGGCTTTCCTGCTATTACGCGACCGTTTCTCCCGAAACAGTGTTCGAACGAAACGACGAAGTCTTCGCCACGTTTATCGTCGATCATCTTCCGGTCGGGCTGGTCGGTCTGACACTCGCAGCGGTCTTCTCGGCAGCGATGTCGACTCTTTCCAGTTCGCTGAACTCGTCGGCTTCCGCTGCGGTGAATGATCTGTATTGTCCCGCGTTGAAAACGGAACCGACAGCACTGCATCTGTTGCGGGTCAGTCGTGTGATGACAGTTCTGTTTGGCGTCATACAGATTGTCGTCGGTATTGCAGCGAGTTATCTTTCCCGTAGCGTGATTGGCGATGCACTGGCGATTGCAGGCTTTACCGCGGGTATTCTGCTCGGCATCTTTTCACTCGGCGTGTTTACCAAACGGGTCGGCCAACGAGGCGCCCTGATTGGTCTGATTGCAGGCGTCGGGCTTCTTCTCGCAGTGAAGTTCATGACACAAACCGCCTGGCCCTGGTACTCCATTATTGGTGCGGCTACAACTTTTGCAATCGGTTATCTTGCGTCTTCCATTTTTCCAGAGAGTGCTCAGCCTGATGAATTCTAATTCTGTATCCAGCCGAATAATCGTTATTGCAATTATCCTGTGCCTGTCAGCTTCAACAGCTTTTGCACAGGTGACGGGGCATCATCCGCCTGAATCCAGTCATCCCAAACAGTGCGAAACGCTGACCGGAATCGATGTTCTTCAACGCGATCAATTCAAACAGTTGGACGGTCAGCGTGTCGGACTGATTACCAATCATACCGGCATCAACCGCAAATGGATCAGCACGGTACAGCTTTTGAACGAGGCGAAAAATGTGCAATTGGTTGCGTTATTCAGCCCGGAACACGGGTTTGAAGGGAAGCTCGATGTCGCAAAAATCAACGATGCACGCGACTCCGATACCGGCTTGAAAATCTACAGCCTTTACGGAAAAACACGCATGCCGACCGATGAAATGTTGAACGGGATTGATACGCTCGTTTTCGATATTCAGGATATCGGCACACGCTTTTACACGTATATTTCTACCATGGGGAACGTGATGAAGGCGGCTGCGAAACATGATATTCGCGTTGTCATCCTGGACCGTCCGAACCCGATTAACGGAATCGATGTGCAAGGGCCGGTGCTCGATGCGGGGAGCGAATCTTTCGTTGGTTATCATCGCATTGCGGTGCGTCACGGCATGACCGCGGGCGAGTTGGCGAAAATGTTCTGCGCGGAATTGAAGTTGCATCTCGATCTGGAAATTATCGAAATGGAAGGTTGGAGCCGAAGCAGTTTCTTCGATGCAACAGGACTCCCCTGGATCAACCCATCTCCGAATATGCGATCTCTGACACAAGCGCTGCTTTATCCCGGGGTAGGATTGCTGGAAACGACAAACCTTTCGGTCGGACGAGGCACCGACACACCTTTTGAAATAATTGGCGCTCCGTATATTGATGGCGTACAACTTGCCCGCAAATTGAATGCAGTTGGCCTGGATGGAATTCGCTTTGTGCCGATTCGCTTTACGCCGGAATCAAGTAAATTCAAAAACGAGCAGTGTGGCGGCATCAATTTTATTATCACGAATCGAAAATCGTTCCATCCGTTGAAATTGGGACTGGAACTGGCTCACACGCTACGGTTGATGTATCCCGACGCGTGGGAAACGAAATCGCTCAACCGACTTCTTTCCCACCAAAAAACCTTTGAGGCACTACAGGCCGGGACACCGGTTGATGTCATTCGAGCCAATTACAAAAATGATCTGCAGGATTTCCAGTCCCGCCGGGAACAATACCTGATTTACTGACACAGCACGTTCGGTTGGCACGCGATCAGTTTGACAACGGCTTTACGGCCTTGTTGGGCAAATTGCCTTTTTGTTCTGTAAAGTCTCAGCTTCCAGTTTTATCTGCGACCTGGTTCTATTTGCGGTGATGTTGTTTGAACCACCTGTTTGAACCGGTCGCGTTCGGGTGATATTTACTCGAACCGGCGGCTATTTTTGAACGACTTTCGCAGCGTTCATTTCCTGCAGCAGTTCCCGTAGATTGATTTTTACATACGGTCTTTCCGCAGCGGGGTGTTTGTGGTCTGCGTTGGCAACATACAACACACCATCAGCCGGAATGAACAGGACATTGTGCAAGTTCGATTGCATCGCGACCGGACGACTCATTAGCCACATGGCGGTTTCGGCATCAATCTTTCCATGTTTTTCCTTGACCCGTTCCCTCAATTTTTCAAGTCGGCTTCCTGCTGAAAGAACAACGGCGTCAGGAATACCCGGCCCAAGACGCTCATGAGAATGCCCCGGAAGAATGAACTCGATTTTTTGGGGCGTCGCGGCCACACCGACTGCCTGATTGGTTTTGCCATCGGAAAAGACATAGTAATACTCGCAGGTTCGTGGACTTTTCGTCCACAGATTTTTCACTTCATCAAGTGTGTTGCATTCCTCGAGCGCTCGTCTCATCAGGGTTGCCATCGGGACGCCATCCCACAACCCTTCTCCTTTGCCGCCCATTTCCCCCAGTGAAATCCCTTCCGCGTTCATACCACTGACCGAACCGATAAAACCGCCATAGCCGACGTTGGCGAAAGAGTATTTCCCCTTGGGGGCCACGATGAACGTGACACAGGAATCCTGCAAGCCGATCGTTGTCATGTAATCGAGTACGCGGCCATGATACAACTTGCCGTCGGCTGTTGCTGAGTCGAATACTGCAAAGCCCGAACAATGAAACAGTTCCGGGAAGACATTGAGCGAACGGACCAGATTTCTGTCCCAACCAAGACCATCTGCCAGTGTATTCATTTCCCGTTTATGGTCTTCGGGAATGTGAGGCGAAAGCCGTGCGTAGGCGGCATCCAGATCGTATCGGAACCAGCGACCGGTTCGGATCGTCTGTACTGTTCCAAATGTGCACAATACCGAATCCATGCAGCGGATCGCTTCTTCGCGGAGAAGTTTGGCATGAGCTGTTCCGATTTCTTCCGGAGTCCCGGAAAGCAGCGCGACGCGTTGACCATCGACCCAACGTAGCTCGCCATGTTCTACTTTTCGTGGCGATTGGGACGGGTTCGTCAAGCGAGCTGAAGGGGCAAGAATGGCAGCGGCTCGACGGATGCCGCGCGTTATCTGGCGTTCCAGTTCGTTGCGGTTGATTTCGACGGTCTTGAAGTTCGCGTGTTCCGATACGGTCTGTTTCACGCTGTGACCATTCGAAAATCTGAGGGAACCGTTCCAGTTCTTCCCTGCAATTTTCAAGGTGAGGGGGAGTGACTGATCGCCCACAATCGAGACAGTCACCTCGTCCTCAATGAGCCACTGCCGTTTCTCTGCCTGATAATCGATCTCAACAAACTGATTCAACAACAGCGCCCAGGTGTCGGGGCCGGCTTTGATTAACGGGATGTACTGGGTAATTGTGGTATCGGGGCCAAACAGACGGCTGAGCAACTTTTCCGGGGCGAGATGGTCTTCCGTGGTCAACTCTCCCCGACCGACGAAACGGACTTTGTGGTGAGGCAGTGCAAAGACCGTCACATCTTTTCGCCGCTGAATCTGCAGGGAAAAGTCTTTGTGTGTGCAGGTGAAGTCAGACGCTTGCGGCCCAAACTTTGCCAAAGAAAATTCAACTCGCTGGCTTTTCCCGGCGATCGGCAACTCAAACTGTCCGGAAATTTCAAACGGCTGATCTGATTGATTCAGACTCTGATGGATCGGACGGAGCTTTGATGTCAGCGTGACCCAATGA
>JALTOP010000021.1:12349-27490 GCA_027000105.1 Planctomycetaceae bacterium
GTACCAGCGAGAGAAGGACGGCGTAACGAATAATGGAACTTGATCGAAATGAAGACACGGATATTCTCCTGATTGACAAGCAGAGGGGATCAGTTTGATTGTTTTTTTGATTATTCGCGGAAATCAATAGCCAACAAACGTGAAAACGTGAGTCCGTACGAGTCTAGCCATGAAAGCAAAGGGTGTCCACTGTAATCGCAGTCATTGTGATCCGAACAAAAAATGTGCCCCCAAACTGTGCCGGAGCGATGGCCACTGGACAAAAAATATTTATGATGGAAAAATCATTTACTCGTTTGCTTGGTGATGAAGTAAAGCCGAACCGAGTGCCTGAGGTGTTGATAGCTGACGTAACGTATTGCACTCTTCCTCGAGTTCCGTTAAATCCCGGACGGCCTGGTTAGCCAGTTGACATTGCTCTTGCAGGACAGGGAACAGGTTGTTGTTCAATCGACGGGAGATCATTCGATCGACAAGATTTTTGACTTCACGCTTGAGTCCCCTGCGCAGTCGCCGGGTGAACATCATGGAGAAAAGTCCACACCACAGAATCAAAAAGACTCCTGCGGGGAGATAAAAATCGGCACTGAGAATTTCCTGTCCCTTGATAAGGGAATCCCAAAAAAAGTTCCGTCCGATCCTGTACAGTAAAAAGCCCGGATAGACCAGAAACAGGGTATCGTAGATCAGTCGTGTCAGCATGCCGGAGTTGCGTTTGCCGAGATGTTCAACCGCACGGTCTACTTCCATGCGGGCATCATGAAAAAATTCTTCCCGGAAGCCGGAATCGGTTTTATTGTTTGAGTTCCCCGCATGTGAAAAAAGTTGGCCTGTATCAAAGCCGGCGCTTCTTGCATAACCCTGCAATATCAACTGTTGATCCCGCAAATCCGCTTCATGAACCGGGAGATCGTCCAACTCGGCAAGCAATGTGGAGAAGTCCTGCTCCTGCTGATGTTGTTTCCACATTCTCGCTCCCTGTGTCAGTCCAATCAGTGCAAGAAACGCCGATGTCCTGGCCCGCATCAGACCGAATGAACCAACAAGAACGCCGAGACTGTTTTGCAACCGGAGCAACCACGAAAAAGGCGTGCTTCCCCATTGTTGAACCACCGATTCCAAAATGCGTCGTTCCCAAAGTTGCCGGGCGGAAAGAAGTTCCTGCTGCAACTGTTCCGACATTTCCTGCTGAACTTTCCGGGAGTTGTTTTCCAGTTCCTCTTCCAGAGTTTCGAGCGCAGGTATGTAATGCATCAGTGTTTCCCGGATACGGGAAAGCGTTGCATATAGCAGATCGAGAACATTGTCCTGTCGAATCCGGCTGCGATTGCCCGATGACAGCTGTTGAAGCAGAAAGTTCTGAAGTCTTGTCAATTCGGGGTCAGCCGGTTCGTTTTGAAGCTGTTTTTTCAAGCCGCCGGGCGAATCGATAAAAAACATTTCAGGGACGTTGTAGTCGCTCCCGAGGTGTGACTTCCAGTCCTCCCGGATGTCGACATCACGGTCGGCATGGGTTTGAACGAAGACGAGTTTGCAGCCGGGAGCAGCATCGTTCAGTTCGTGTTGAACACCGGCGCTGCGATATTTCTGTTGCGTCGAAGTGTAAATTAAAACGTCACAGTGTGGCAGGAATTGACGTAAGCGTTGCAGGTTGCCGGCGGAATCCCCGTCCTCGCTGGTGTCGGGATCCGGGCAATCCACAATAATGATATCTTCCAGAATCGGCTGGGCAGGTCGAACGAGATCGCATTGATTGATCGGAAGTTGCAGCAAGTCGAGATTGATTTCGGGATGAACCAGGATCATCGGTCGGGTTGTCGTCGGTCTTGTTCTCCCCGGTCGGGCAATTTCTTTGCCGAGGATCGCGTTGACCAGCGAGCTTTTGCCAGTACCGGTTCCTCCGAACATGGCGACAATCAAGGGAGATTCAAGCCGTTCCCGCATCACGCGAATTCGCGGAAGAACCCGATGCATAAACGCATGCATCCGATGAGCCGGTTCCCACGCATGTTCCACTCCGGGCCAACTTTCGCAACGATCGATAAGCCGATCGATACGGGAAAGGGTTTCGAGTTGCTTCAGCTCGGCTTGCTTCATGAAAATTTCTTCAGAAGGTTGGACGACTCTCACAGGATGGACGCTTGCGAACGATTTTTTATTCCGTACTATTGCCCGGAACTGCCCCATGCCATTATATGGAATATCAAAACTGACTGAAAACCCGAACTGAACTGATCAGATATGAATCCCCAGGAAACTGAACGGCCAGAGCGCTCTGAGGCAATTGAATCAACTTTATCGATTGGTTCGGATAACACGCACCTCAGTTGCGCAGATGTTCTCGGTCGAGGCGATTGGAAGCGGATGGAAGGAAAAGAGATCCGTTGGAACTGGAGCGGTTCTCCGCATCTTCCGTTGGCTCAATTGCTCGATCTGGAATTGAAAACACACCGATTTCCGTCAGTCAGCGGATCGGGGCAGTCGATCCATTTGTGTAAACTGAACGATGGCGGAATTATTTCATACGAACTGGAAAGCGGCCTTTGGCTGCATACACTCAATACCGCGAGTTCATTCCGACTGAAGGTTTTCGAACTGAATCTGGTTCCACTCGAATCGTTACGGTACTTCCTTACCGGAAATGAGCTCACCGGGAATGAAACAGTCAGCTTTGAATCGGTTGATGATTTTAAATCAGTAGACAGTGCCAGGGCGGATAGCTGATACAATCCGTACAGAGTGTGCAATTCGTATCAAACGAAGGGCCTGTGATAGCTACAGGTCGCGCTGCTGTTTCAGCCAGTCGAATCGGTCGGGAGTTTGAACTGTAAAGGGGTGGTGCCCCTGTTTTGTTGTATATTAGTGACACAGCCAATTGCCAATTTTATGTCACGATGTCCAACAAACTGTTGACATATTTTGCGATCAAGCGTAGCGTACCAATATACTTTGATATCTTCGGATCCCGATTCTGGTTGTTGTTTGCTTTTACAATGCTTCCTTGATTCCTTATTTTATCCTGTTCTCGTATTTCATCCGTCGGGCACTTCGATATTCATTGGTGATGCCCTCGTTTTATGCGGTTCATTCGCAGGAATGTTCCCGTACGGTTCCTGGGGTTTTCAGATCTTTTGCATGTAGAGTTTTTTTAATAGACGGGCGACGGAAGCCGCTTACTCAGTCCGGGGTCATTTTTCGGGACGCATCAGGACGCCCTTTGTCGTTTTGTCGTCCAGAGGGATGTCGTTAGGATGGGCTGAAGCAAGGGGGCGCCGTGGAATAGGTTGACAGCTTGCAGCAAACAGTTTTGCCGAGGCTGGCTCGTTGTAAATCGAGAACGGAATTACTGGAGTTGTTCATGTTTGTGGCTGATCTCAAGGTCCTTTCCGGAAAACATCGCGGGAAAGTGATTACGCTTAATACGAAGAAGTTTCTCGTAGGACGTGGTGAAGATTGTCACATGCGGCCCAATAACGATCTGATCTCCAGGCATCATTGCATTTTCACTTGTGACGATTATTCCGTCCGTCTGAGAGACTTGGGAAGCACAAACGGAACGTTTGTGAACAACGAGCAATTGCGAGGACAAACAATCCTGAAGACGGGCGATCTGGTTCGCATCGGCAAGCTGGAATTTGAGATAACAGTGAGAGAACAGACGCAAACGGTTGGTGAGGAGGCTTCCGGGGAGGCTGCACCCGTCGAGTTGCCCGATGGTTCGGCTGTCATAGACAATGCGAACGATGAAACATTGGCGGGGTCGGAAACCCTGCACGAAATCCCTGTTTCGCCTCCGCCTCAGCCCGTGGCGGATGAGACTGGGGTGATCGCAAATGCAGAGACTCAGTTTGTGCAGCCTCCGCAGCAGATGCCCATGCAGCCGCCGCCGCTGCAGTATGCCCCTGGTGCTGTTCCACCCGGCTATGCGTATCCCCAACAGGCGATGCCCCCCGGTTATGCCCCTCCGGTCATGCCGCCGAGTGCGGTGCCTCCGGGGCAGTATCCGTACCCGTACCCCCAGCAGCAAATGCCCCCCGGTTATCCGGCACAGCCGATGATGCAACCACAAATGCCGGGCTATCCGCCCGCTCCCGTCGGTCAACCCGAGCAACCGGCTGATAATTCAGGGCCTGTCGATACAGTACCAGTGAAGTTGCCTGATCCATCTCAAACGGGTGTTGTTGGAGATGTCAAGCAGGAAAAATCGAAGGATTCTTCCGGAGGTGCTGCCGAGGAAACTCCCTCTTCCAAAGCGGGAGACATCATTCAACAGATGATCCGACGCCGTCCCGGTTGATTCTGCACGGTCTGCGAACAAAAGGGCCAAATCATGCCTCGGGCTGGATTGGTCTCAGGGCAGTAGTGGTGATCGTAGTGTGATCTATTTGCTCTCCGGTTGGCGAGCCAGATCTGCTTCCTGTAATTATTGCGCATTGTTCAACGGATTTATTGTGCGCTTTGGAGACAACTGCCGGAATGCACCAGTCGTTTGGGAGTTATCTGTTGCAGACCGCTGTTGAGGAGTGTTATCCTGATAACGACATCTTCTTTTTTCTTCAGCAGGAGTATCCATCGTGGCGGACGCATCAGCAGATATTCAACGCCGTTACAAGCAGTTTATCGATTTATTGCCCTTGACGATTGCCCTGGCCGGTCTGCCTCACAGTGAACCGGGCAAGTATTATACAGAAGAGCAGATAGAGAGCCGTCTGTACACTATCAGGCATGCTTACAAGGCGGCCCAGGCAATAACGAGAGAAGCGGTTCAGAAATAGTCTTCTGTTTCCAGTCAAGTTATTTCGACTTTTTCCAGAGTGGCGAAACCAATTAACCCTGTTGCAGGTAGTAACCGTTGATGATGAACTCTGAGTTGTTACAAGTCGAGTTGCAGGTTGCCCGGGGGTGCCTTTCCGGAGACAGGGAGAGTTTACGTTCATTCGTCAGACGATTTCGGCCTGCGGTGTACGGGTTGTGTTACAAGATTTTGCGGCATCATGAAGATGCGGAAGATGTGGTTCAGGAGACATTTTTGCGAGCGATTCGCAATCTCCATCAGTGGGATCAGCAGCGACCGCTCAGGCCGTGGATACTGACGATTGCGGCGAATCGTTGCCGTACCGCATTGGCAAAGCGTTCACGTTCTGTCGTCCATTGTCAACAGGAAGCGACTGATGGGGCGGCGGGGAAGCGGGCCAGTGTCGATAGAACGCTGGATCTGGCCGATGAACTGGAGCATTGTCTGGAGCAATTGAAGCCAAATTTGCGGGAATGTTTTATCCTTTTCTATCGTGAACAGCTTTCGTGTGCTGAGGTCGCCGAGCGAATGCAGTGCCCTGAGGGAACCGTTAAAACATGGTTGCACCGGGCCAGGCATCAGCTTTCAGCGGCATTAAAACAGAGAGAATCAGATTAGATTAGTTTTGAGAGGTGGCAACCGGAGGTTGTGGGCTTGAATTTCCGCAAAAACAGGGAGCAGGGGCAGACCTTCATGTTCTCCATGCGACAGGAAAGTTGGAGGTGACGCATATCACCGCCAGTAGCGTTTGGTTCTGTCCTGTTGACGTTCTGCCCCGTTGACACGGTTTTGTTGCCAGGACGAGTATTATAGTTTTTGGGTGTTTTCAGTGAATCCGCAATCCTACCGAAAAAAATTGGAAACCGCGATCGAACAGCGAGATCAGGTGTTACTGGACGAACTGGAACAGATTGCGCATCAGTCTCCGACCACTTTGCGAATGTGGCAGGAGCACTGTCTGCTTGAAAGTGCCATCGAAACCTGGGTTGAATCTGCTTCGTCAGGTAAAGCGGCAAAGCATTCCTGCTCTCAGAATGTTCGCGTGGCGCCCCGCTCATCTGGTGGGAGAGGAACGAGAGGAATGACTCGATTTTCCGTACCCGCTATTTCCGCTCTCTGTTGCCTGTTGCTTCTCGGATGGTTGGCGGGCGGTTGGCGAACGGTACCGGAAGATTCGTCGAGAGGTCATCAGGTTCAACTGGTTGTCTCGGATGTTTCAAACGTGGAAGAAGCAGCGGTTTCCGGTCGCTCTGATTCATCGGGGCAACTCAGGCGAGAACGAAAACCGTTTGAGCCACTCGATCGTTCCTACGATCTGGTGGATCAGGGCAGGGCGCTGTTGCCCGATTCGGTTCTTCCTCCTGTCATTTCCGATCTCACCGATCAGTTTGCGGAAGAAGCCGGCCAGACATGGGAGCGGATTTCTGTCTTGCCGGTCGAAATGCAGCAGGTTTGGAAAGAGCTGAATCTTCCAAGCGAAGACAGTGAAGATCAGCGGCAACCTGCGAAAAAAATGCCCACCGATCGAAAGACTTCCAACCGGTTTTCTTTCTTCAATATGCTTTCATGAACCGTGGCTTCAGGTAGTTCCTCTACATACCTGAAGAGGTGCCCCGGACGTGCCTGAAGGGATGCCCCTGCTCATTGCGATCCTGCTCTGATCGGATGATTGGCTTATTCGGAATAATCCGACTTCTTTTATTTCCACGTCGCAAAAAATCAACGTGTTGCTCTGAGAACACGCCCCTGTTTGCAAAACGAAGCTAGGTTTGCGTGTGTCCAGAAGATCGCATGCAAATGTGGTCATCGTGTTTGAAGTGCTGCATCGATTCCAGAAATCGAATGTTCTTCACTTCGGACGGGTAAAACAAATTTTTTCACACTTGGATCCCCAGGGAGCCATTCATGGTCAAAATGTTATTGGTCGATGATTCGCGAACCGTTCGGCTTGTGGGTCGCCGCATCATGGACAAGTTCGGTTTCGAGGTTCATGAAGCGGAACATGGCGAAGATGCATTGAAAGTAGTTCGCGAGCATCCGGATATCGATGCCGTGCTGTTGGACTGGAATATGCCTGTGATGAACGGCCTGGACTTCTTGAAAGCCCTTCGTTCGTTACCACTGCCCAAGCAACCGACCGTCATGATGTGTACCACTGAAAACGATATGGATCACATTATGCAGGCGATGGAAGCAGGTGCAAACGAATACATCATGAAGCCGTTTACGGAAGACATTGTTCGTGACAAACTGGAAGTAGTAGGGATACTCTAATGTCAAAAAAAGTTCGAGTTCTGGTAGTTGATGACTCCGCAATCGTTCGAGGTTTGTTGTCGAAGACTCTCCAACAGGATGATTGTATCGAAGTCGCTGGCTCCGCCATGCACGGGGAAGCGGCCTTGTCCTGGATGAGCAAAAACCAGGTCGATGTTGTCGTTCTCGATGTTGAAATGCCTGTCATGGACGGGTTGGAAACGTTGAAGAATATTCAACGCGACTATCCGGCCGTTAAAGTCATTATGGCAAGCGGACTGACTTCTTCCGGGGCGAAAATCACAATGCAGGCTCTCTCGTTGGGAGCAGCCGAATGCATTGCCAAGCCGACGGCTAAAAGCGCTTCCGAAGCAATGGCGACGGTTGCAAAAGAATTGATTCCATTGGTCAAGGGGCTTGCAGGAATTCCCCGCGATTCGAAAAAGATCGGGAATAATCCTCCTCCAGCCAGAAGACCGCTGGTAACCAATCCTTTCGGCAAGGCTCGTAAAACACCGGAACCTGTTGTCCCGCCGAAGTTGTTGGTCATCGGTTCTAGCACCGGCGGGCCGAACGCACTCAACAAAGTGTTATGCGATTTGGGACCGGATTTTTCGATTCCGATTCTGATTGTGCAACACATGCCACCGATGTTCACGGAAATCCTTGCCAAGCATTTGCAGCAGGATACCGGCCGAACAACCAAAGAGGCCAAACATGGCGAGTTCGTCCAGGCGGGAACGACGTATGTCGCACCGGGCGGTTATCACATGATTGTGCGTGAACTGGGCGACGAACAGATGCAACTGGAGTTGAATGAAGAGCCTGAAGAACATTATTGCAGACCCTCTGTCAATCCGATGTTCCGCAGTGCATCCAAAGTAGCGGGCAAACGAATTTTAGCAGTGATGCTGACCGGGATGGGCAGCGATGGTCTCGAGGGAACTCGAGAAATTGTGGAGGCAGGAGGCTATGTATTGGCGCAGGATGAACAATCCAGTGTCGTATGGGGTATGCCAGGAGCAATAGCGGCCGAGGATCTTCCTCACGAGATTTTACCGTTAAACCAGATCGGTTCACGCATCAAAAAACTGTGTCACATAAAGGCGATATGTAAATGAGTCCATCAGATTACGAATTTTTGTCAGAGTTCCTTGCCAAAACATCGGGATTGAACCTGGGCGAGGGAAAATCCTATCTCCTCGAATCACGTCTTATTCCGGTAGCTCAAAGCCTCGGCCTGGGCGGGATCGAAGAACTGGTGCAGGCCATCAAAACGATGCCGACGCCGGAATTGAAAACTTCAATTATAGAGGCGATGACGACGAACGAGACTCTCTTCTTCAGAGATAAAAAACCGTTCGACGAACTGGCAACACTGATGATGCCCAACATCCTCGAAGCGAAAAAACTGCAACGCAAGGTTCGTATCTGGTGTGCGGCCAGCTCCTCCGGACAGGAGCCGTATTCCATCGCGATGCAACTCAAGGAAAGTGTGCCAGAACTGAGTGCCGGCTGGCAGGTCGAAATCGTGGCAACCGATATCGATGGCCAGATTCTCGCCAAGGCCAAGCAGGGGCAGTACACCCAGTTTGAAGTGCAACGGGGCTTGTCTATCCAAATGCTGATGAAGTATTTTGAAAAGAATGATCAAGGCTGGCAAATCAAGCCGGAAATCCGAAACTGCATCACCTGGAAACAGTTGAATCTGCTCGACTCCTTCAGCCATCTGGGGCAGTTCGATGTGATCTTCTGCAGAAATGTGTTGATCTACTTCGATACGGAACGCAAAAAGGAAATTCTCGATCGCATGGCAACACTACTTCCGAAACATGGCTATCTCGTTCTCGGTGGAGCGGAGACCGTCCTCGGAATTTGTGACAGTTTCAATCGGGCCAAGGGGTTTCGGGCCGCAGTCTACAATCCCGCTCATGCCGGTGTTGGACTGGCAGGAACGGCTGCGATCAAGAAGTAGTCTTCTTCCTTTTGAAGCCGATGTAAGGCGGAAATTCTAACGCTGCATTCTCTCACAGAGAGATGTGGCGTTTTTTCATTTAACCGTCCACTTCGCAGGAATCCTACGTAGTCCGAAGAGATGAACAGGCATGAGGCTTGCAAGAAACGCCCTGTTTTGTAACCCTGTCCCATCTTGGTAAAGAGTTCCGTGCATGCAGCATGGCGAAATATTTTGATACCGCCGATGACAACAGGATTGAGGAGAGAGAAAGATGAGCGCAGAACAGAAAGCGGCTGAATTGGGACTAACCTTTGAACCGGTTGAACCAGGCTACCTTAATTTGTGCATTCGCACAGGGAATCTGCTGATAACTTCCGGTCATGTCAGCGATCTGAAAGGAAAGCTGGGAGATGGAATCAGCGTGGAGCAGGGATACGATGCGGCTCGTGATTGCATGGTGAAGATTTTGAATTCCGTGCGAAGTTGTCACGGGACGTTGGATGGACTGAAAGTAGTCAAACTTCTCGGCTGCGTGAATTCTACTCTTGATTTTACGGATCAGCATCTGGTGATTAACGGAGCCTCCGACCTGGTGCACGAACTTTATGGTAAGGAGGGAGACGGCTATCACGCCCGCAGTGCCCTCGGTTTTGCCGCTTTACCCACCGGTGTGGCCGTGGAAATTGAAGCGATCTTCGAAATAGTTTCATAGTCGTCGCCTGTCGCAGCAGGTTGCTGCAGTTCAGGTTCTGGCTACTCATTTTGGTTCCAACGCCGCTTGCTCTTGGAGGAAATGTGGCGTTGTTTTATATTACTAACGGTAAAAATTTGCGACCGTCTCGCAAATTTTGGAAAAACATCAGTTTGGTTATGGCTATCAGAATGAACCAGCCGCGCTGGGATTTCTGGTATAAGCCGTACCGGCAGATCGGTCTGTTGCTCGGAAAGGACTGGAACGTCGGGGTGGGCCGTAACGCCGGAGATGGTTTTGCGCTTATGAGCGAATTGTTCCGTTGCAAGGATGCATCAGATGCGAATTTTATTTGTGGAACCCGAACAGGCTGAGAATTTCTCGCCGATCGCGTTGGCACGCCCTGTTTTCGAGTTGCTTTGTGGAACCCGTTCTGTCCGCAGGCGAGTGCTGGAAATATCGAAGCCGGATTCCTGGGGCGTCACTGTTCGCCCTCATCTGGAGGACATCTATCGATTGGAGCACCCCGAGGCTCACGTCAACGATCCCGATTGGATCGCGCAGGATGATGTCGTTATCGTCAATGGGCTTTGGGTTGGTGATCCGCGTCATCTGGAAAAACTTTCCGCCGATAATCCCGTGTTGGAGTGCCAGGGAAGAATTGCTGCCCTGTACTTGGTGCAAGGGGAGTCATCTTTCGATGAGAAAAAACTGCGGGAATCGGTCAGTGCTCCGTTTGCTGCTCCCGTTAAGGCAACTGAAAAACCTTTTCAAACAGGTTCGATTCTGAATTACCCCTGGGAATTGATCAAAAACAACGGCGAGATGATCAATCTCGATTTCGATCTCTTTCGGTACAATCAGCAGGCGTCTTTATTGCCTGAAAACTTGTCGCAGTTACTGCCTCCTGATGAGCAAACGCGAATTTATATCGATCCGCAGGCTGAGCTGGAGCCATTTGTTTCAGTCAATGCCCAAAACGGCCCGGTCATTGTCGAAGCGGACGTGAAAATACAGTCGTTTACACGATTGGAGGGGCCCTGTTTTATTGGTAAGCAGACACAACTGTTCCGAGCCAACATTCGTGAGGAAACCTCCATCGGTCCGGTTTGCCGGGTAGGGGGTGAAATTGAAGGAAGTATTATTCATGGTTTCGCGAATAAATATCACGATGGCTTTTTGGGCCACAGTTATGTCTGTCCGTGGGTCAATCTGGGGGCGTTGACAACAAACAGCGATCTGAAAAATGACTATTCCAACGTAAAAATACCGATCGGCCAGCAGTATCTTGATACCGGAGAAAGAAAAGTCGGTTGCTTTATTGGTGATCACGCAAAAACGGCGATCGGGACACTTTTCAACACCGGTTCAAATATCGGAGTGATGGCCATGGTGCTCCCTGCAGGGAAATTATGCCCCAAGCACATCCCCAGCTTCAGTCGATTATGGCACGGTCAACTCGATGATGAATGCAATTTCGATGCTGCCTGTCAAACTGCGGCAATCGCCATGGGAAGACGTAACCACGACTTTACCGTTCAACACCGTAAGCTTTTCATGAATATCAGAAACATCACACAGCCGGAAAGAACGGCGGTCTGTGGGTGAAATCGGCTGATCGCCAATATATGGAGGGACTCGCCAGTTTGAGCATGCTCGATCGTTGCGCCATTGCATTTAGTATTTACTGCGACATTGGATCATTGCACCGGGAATCAAAACAGATCAACAGTTCCGGGGCGACAGGAGACTCCGTGCGGACAGGAGACTCCGTGCGGATATAAACACAGAGACTTTTCGATAATGGCAGCTTATTGTCAACGGCGGCATTTTTCAGAAATTGAAAGCGATGTTAAACAAAGATGTTAAATAAACCAGAGAGTGATACATCACTGATTTTACTCATACGCCACGGTGCAACCGACGCCAACCTGCAACGGCCGTATGTTTTGCAAGGTCGCAGTTTGAACGGGCCGTTAAGTCAAACAGGAATCGAGCAGGTATCTGCAGCGGGAGAATTCCTCAAAAATTTTCCGATCGATCATGTCTATGCCAGCCCGATGGTGCGGGCCCAGCAGTCGGCGGAATTGATCGCGAGCCATCACGGTCACACAGTGAAAACGATCGATGAAATCGTCGAGGTTGATGTGGGAGACTGGGAAGCGAAGTCGTGGGACAAAATTATGGAAGAAGATCCCGACCATTACAGGGAGTTCATGGCGAACCCTTCAGAGGTTCCCTACAAGGGAGGGGAATGCTATCGCGATGTGCAACAGCGTGTTGTTCCCGCCATAACCAACCTGGCGGCTGATCATCTGGGAGAGATGGTTGTGGTTGTTGCCCACAATGTCGTCAACAGGACAATCCTGGCCCATCTGCTTGATCTCGATCTGAATCGCGCCAAGGATATCCGTCAGAATAATGCCTGCGTCAATATCCTCCGATTCAGAAAAAAAGAGTTGGAACTGATCACGTTGAACGCCGTCTTCCACTTGGGAGATGTATGAAAATCAACCTGCCCGTGTGGGGGATGATTCCGCGTTTTCAACAATCGGTCTGTCGGTCTGCCCAATATGATCGCCCGGGTCATCCCTTTTTTCTGCTGTACTGCTGACGGAACGATTCTGCCGGTGCAGGGGGCAGTTCGCGTTGACGTCCCCAGGGATTGAGGAAATTATACAGCATGAATCGGGGCAGATGACGCAGTTTCCAGCGGCCCCAATAGCCGACCCATTGAAACAGTTTCGGTCGTTGCATCAGGAAACTGGCTGCTTTCATGCTCCAACGTTTCCCTGCAGGAAGGAGGTGGCGCAGCACCAGTTTGTGACGCCAGGTGTAAAGTTGATGGTGCAGATCTATTTTTACGGGACAGACATCGGTGCATGAACCGCATAAACTGCAGGCGTGAGGCAAACTTGCAGCCGACTTGGCATCCCGGGCAGGAGCAAGAATCGAGCCGATCGGGCCGGGAACCGTATTATGGTAACTATGACCGCCACTTCTGCGGAAAACGGGGCACGTATTCATGCAGGCGCCGCAGCGGATACATTTGAGAGAATTGCGAAACTCTTTCTCGCCGAGCAGTTTGCTCCGCCCGTTATCGACAATGATCAGGTGCAACTCGGACTGTTCGTCTCTGGGACCATGAAAATGCGAACTGTATGTCGTGATCGGCTGGCCGGTAGCCGAGCGGGCCAGTAAACGCAGAAAGACGCCGAGGTCTTCTACTCGGGGGATGATTTTCTCCAACCCCATGCAGGCAATGTGCAGCGGTGGCAGCGATGTCCCCAGATCTGCGTTACCTTCATTGGTGCAGACGACAAAACCGCCCGTTTCCGCAATAGCAAAGTTGACACCAGTCATCCCGGCATCGGCCTGCAAAAACTGCTCACGCAAATGTTGGCGGGCTGCTTCGGTCAGATAATCGGGGTCAGATGCTCCCTTTTCGGTTCCCAGGTATTGATGGAATGTTTCTCCGACTTCTTCCTTTTTGATATGAATAGCCGGAAGCACGATGTGACTTGGTGGTTCTCCGCGAAGTTGGACGATCCGTTCCCCCAAATCGGTATCGATTACTTCGATCTCGTGCCGTTCCAGAAACGGATTGAGATGGCATTCCTCGGTGAGCATCGATTTGCTTTTGACCAGCTTTTTGACATCATGTTTCTTCAAGATTGAAAGCACAATTTCGTTATGCTCTGCCGCATCTTTTGCCCAGTGAACATGCACGCCGAGCTTTTCTGCGTTTTCTGAAAATTGGGTGAGCAGTTCATCCAGGTGGGTCAATACATAACCTTTGATCTGGGCGGCGGTGCCACGAAGTTGTTCCCACTCCGGCACGGAGTGAGCCATCTTGTCCCGTTTTTCCCGCACGAACCACAAGGCGCGATCATGCCAGTGCGCTCGTTCTGAATTCGCAACAAACCGTGCCGCTTCTTCGGGGTGTTTCGCAATCATAACCGGAAAACCTGTTTCTTCAGCAAGAATGAACGCTATTTGATACCGCCACCGTTTCAAAACCTGCCACGGGGAGAAAGTCGTCCGCAGGCCAATTCAAAATGGAGCGGGAAACCCGTTCTCCCGCTTTTCTACCGCGATATTCAGTTCCGAAACAAAACGGTAGTATAAACGGATTCCGCAGGAACCAAAACGATCGGGAGAAAATCGTCTGGTCAAACAGCATTATCCACCATGATAGATCGACAATGGCAGATTGTTGAATGAGATAAGTGGGGCTCATCTGTTTGTGACAGCAAGATGAAACCGGTTTGAACAACCCGCTCCAATCGATCGAACAGTTTCCCATGTAGCAACGGGTTTCCATGTGGCAACAGGAGCGGACATTTGTGCAAAATCTTCTGTCTCAATCAAAACTCTGGTGACAGGATTGGAAAATAACCATATACTTCCGGTCACGTTTGGTTTAACGGGAATCTCTACCGGTTCATTACATTCTCTTGAGTTGAGGGAGACGTTCTTGTCTGCCATCTGTGGAGTATGCCCGGACGGTACAGGCGGGAGTGTCCGTATTCGTTTGGAGCAAAAGAGAGATTCCCGAATCATAAGATCCCCGGATTATGGAGTAGACGGAGATGGAGTCAGGAGGACAGGATGCCCGCTTTTATCGCATCGATAACCAGCACGAGCACAATAGAACGTCCGAGTCGCAGCGGCTGATCGATCCTGCTCTCAAGGAACCACGCTGGGAACAGGTTGAGAAAGATGAATCTCCGCTCGGACGGGCGATCTCTTCCACGATCGGGTTCCTTTGCGATCGCCAGCGCGAACAGGGCTATTGGGTTGGGGAACTGGAAGGGGATACGATTCTCGAATCGGAATACATCCTTTTACTGGCGTTTCTTGGGGAGGAAAAGTCCCGGAATGTGCAGTTGGCTGCCCGCTATATTTTGCAGCAACAGGCTGAACATGGGGGGTGGTCGCTTTATCCGGGTGGGCCTCTTGAAATTAGCGCTTCGGTAAAGGCGTACTGGGCACTCAAAATCGCGGGACATTCCTGTGAAGCGGATTACATGGATCGCGCCCGAACGGCGATTCTCGATGCAGGTGGAGCAGAACGGATCAACAGTTTCACCCGTTATTACATGGCCTTACTGGGACAACTCGATTACAGGCAGTGCCCGGCTGTGCCGCCGGAATTGACACTGCTTCCCCGCTGGTTTCCAGTCACTATCTACGATATGTCTGCCTGGTCGAGAACCATTGTTGTCCCGCTCAGTCTGTTATGGGCCTACAAACCTCAGCGGCAATTGCCTGAAGAATTATTGATTGACGAGCTGTTCGTCGATTCGCCGCAGAAATTGAAAGCGGTACCGGATGTGACCGGGAAAGTGGATGAGTTAAGTTATAAAACCTGGGTTCCCTGGGCATGGATTTTTCGGCAGGTTGACCGTACTTACAAGCTGTTCGAGAAACTCGGTTTCCCTC
>JALTOP010000022.1 GCA_027000105.1 Planctomycetaceae bacterium
GAGCCGGGGGTGTGATAGAGATCAGGAAAATTGGAGTGGCCAGAAAAAAACGTACTGGTTGCCTATTGGTTATGATCTCGGAGAAGCTGGTTATTCATGAGTGCGCGATTTCTTTTTGAAGCCCGATACGGAAGATGATCTTATGGCAATTGATCCGGTTTGCGGAATGCAAGTTGATGAGACAACCAGCTTCACCACGGAACGTGATGGCAAAATCTATTATTTTTGCAGTGATAACTGTTTGCAGAAATTTCTTGCGAAGAAAACGGAGGAGCAGGCGGAGTGCAGACAGGATGAAGTTGGCGTGCGGATTGAGGCGAGTTGTTGTCATCATGCAGTTGATAGTGACAAACCGGAGGCCCGTCTTTCAGCGGGTATTTCTTCGGACAAATACATTTGCCCGATGCATCCGGAGGTTGTCAGCGATCATCTCGACAACTGTCCCAAGTGTGGCATGGCGTTGGAAAAGGCAACATTTTCACAGGAAAAGAAAACAGTCTATACCTGTCCGATGCATCCGGAAATCAAGCAGGATCATCCTGGCAATTGCCCCAAATGCGGGATGGCGTTGGAGCCGTTAACGGTTTTTTCTGGTGAAGACGATGAGGATGACGAACTGAATGATATGTCCCGCAGATTCTGGGTCGGTCTTGTGCTCGGATTGCCCGTTTTGCTGTTGGCGATGGCCCCGATGGTTATTCCTGCTTTTGAGCAGTATCTGTCGAGTCGGACATCGCAGTCAATTCAGTTGATTCTCAGTACGCCTGTCGTTCTTTGGGCTGGTTGGCCATTCTTTTTGCGTGGTTGGCAGAGCATTCCCAGCCGAAACTTCAATATGTTTACCCTGGTTGCTTTGGGGACGGGGGCCGCCTATTTTTACAGTGTTTTTGCATTTTTCTTTCCCCGTTTTCTTCCCGAATCATTTCTGGTCAACGGGCAACCTGAGGTCTATTTTGAGGCGGCTGCGGTCATTATTGTGCTTGTTTTGCTGGGGCAAGTGCTTGAACTGAGAGCCAGGCGGCAAACCAGCGGGGCGATTCGGGAACTGCTTTCGCTTGCGCCACCGATTGCGCATGTATTGCGGGATGGTGTTGAGGTCGATGTTCCGCTCGAACAGGTGAATAAAGGAGAGTATTTACGTGTCCGTCCAGGTGAAAAAGTACCTCTGGATGGTGTCATCATCGAGGGACACAGCATGGTTGATGAATCGATGATTACCGGCGAGCCGATTCCTGTCGAAAAGAATGTTCAGGACGAAGTGATTGGTGGTACGGTGAATCAAACCGGTTCGTTTGTGATGCAGGCCACGCATGTCGGTAGCGAGACGATGCTTTCCCGTATTGTGCGGATGGTTGCCGATGCCCAGAGAAGTCAGGCTCCGATACAACGTCTGGCCGATGTGGCCGCTTCCTGGTTTGTTCCTGCTGTTCTGCTTTCTTCCGTTCTCACTTTTATCGTTTGGGCGTTGATTGGTCCCGAACCGCGATTGGCTCATGCGTTGGTCAACTCGGTGGCTGTTCTGATAATCGCCTGCCCGTGTGCATTGGGGTTGGCGACGCCCATGTCGATTATGGTGGGAGTGGGCCGCGGTGCAAAAGAAGGTGTGCTCATCAAAAACGCTGAAGTGCTGGAAACGATGAAAAAGGTGGATGTCGTCGTTGTCGACAAGACGGGAACGCTGACGGAAGGGAAACCGAGACTGACGGAATCCGTACCCGCCGCAAATTATGATAAAGCTGTTCTGTTGCAATGGGCGGCCTCTCTTGAACAGAATAGCGAACACCCCTTGGCCCGCGCCATCGTTGAAGCTGCCCGTGAACGAAACCTTTCCCTGTTTGAGGTAGCCCAATTCAATTCTGTCACGGGGGGTGGCGTGGTTGGTCATATTCAGCAGAAGGAAGTGGTTATCGGGAAACCGGAGTTGCTTCGTGAATACCGTATCCTGCCCGATTCACTCCAACAG
>JALTOP010000023.1 GCA_027000105.1 Planctomycetaceae bacterium
GCCAGAACGCGTGGATGAAGAAGGATTGAGTGCGGAACTTAAAGAAGGAGTATTGAGAATTCATCTCCCCAAAGCGAAGCAATCGAAGCCGAGGCAGATTCCGGTTGTCAGTTCCTGAGCAAGGAAAACTTCTGAAAACGGGAAAGGACAAGGTGTCGAGCATTTGAATCGGTGTTAAATTGAATCGGCGTTAAATGTTTTCAGTGTTTTTCATTGTTTTTTCACCTGTGGAATGTCAAGGAACATCACGCATTGATTGCAACTTATAGAACTTACGGAAAGAGTTATTTTTTGTCTGTTAATTGGTCAGTGACCGAGTGAAAACATGAGCGAAGCGCAACCTGAAAAAAATGTGCAGCCGATCGGCAATGAACAGGGACATCAGCTTTCGATTCGTCGGGAGGATGTTGAGGAAACGTCCCGGGAAGCTGTCGACGAGCCGGCAGAAAAAGAAGCTTCTTCTGAAGTGGTTGCAGAGGCAGGTCTTCCCGAGCAAAGGCCTCAGCGTCACCTGTTCAAGCCTCCAATCGATATCTTTGGAACCGAACAGGGGCTTGTTCTTCGCGCGGATTTGCCCGGCGTTTGCATCGAGCGGCTTGATCTGCAAATTGAAGACAACAAGCTGACTCTGTTCGGGCGTGTGGAAGAAGCGATCCCAGAAGGAGCCAGGCTGTTGCATGGCGAATACCAGGTGGGGGATTTCTACCGATCCTTTATTCTCAGTGACGAAGTTGATTATGAACGTATTAGTGCAAAAATGAATCTGGGGGTTCTGGAAGTCACGTTGCCCAGGGTTCCTCGTGCCAAGCCGAGAAAGATTCATGTTCAATCCGAGTAACAGGAGCAAGCCATGAGCGATGCAGACAGGTGCAATCAGTCAACCCAACGATTTACGCAAACAGTCGAACGGGTGAAATCCGAATTGGATCGGATTGTGGAAATGGCCTGGGCGAAGGGAGAGGAGGCGATCCAGCAGTTCCGCAATTTTGATCCGGAAAGTGACTGGGTTCCCGAAGTTGATATTGTTGAAACTGAAGAATCGCTTGTTCTGTTCGTCAATCTTCCCGGTGTGCCCGCAGAGAATGTGAGCATTTCCCTGGCGGGAAATTCACTGGAAATAACGGCTCAGTACGATTCATTGACCCTGCAGACCTCCGACAAGGTTCATAAGCGGGAACGCCCCAGTGGTCGCGTTCACCGGGTGATTGCACTACCATTGGCTGTGGACAACGAATCGGCTGTGGCGCATGCGGAAAATGGCGTTTTCAAAATCGAGCTGAAAAAAGCGAGTAATCTGCGCCCTCGCCAGGTACCCGTGACTGTTCTGGATGACTGCAATTCGTCCGGGAAAACAGATGAAAAGACCCCGGGATCAAAATCGAGCTGATGTCTCAGTGTTATCCTCCCGAACATTTTTTTATGATACGACTTTGCAGGAGTAACCTGGCTGGTTGAAATTTCGGGAGGAAGGTAGTGGCGACATCGAACGGGGAGAAACCGAAGCGTGCCGAGAAAACGGGTCCGGCAGCGCTGTTGGGAGAGTTCCGCGAGGCTCAAAGCGTTTTCTACAAGACCTGGGGACCGGCTTTGGGGATCATGTTCATCGGTTTTGTGATCGCCTGGTTTTTTGTCGAGCCGGCTCCTCCTTCCCACCTGACGATTGCAGCCGGGCCGAAGACCGGGGCGTATTACGCTCAGGCGGAAGTGTTCAAAAAACATTTTGCGGAAAACGGGATCGACCTGAAAATTCTCGAAACAGCCGGATCCCTGGAAAACTATCATCTGTTGCTGAATGACAAAAGCGTTCATCTCGCCATTGTGCAGGGCGGAACGAAGCCGGAGAGCCTGACCGAACAGTCGCTGGAATCGCTGGCCAGTCTCTATCTCGAACCGTTATGGGTCTTCAGTAGAGAAACGGAACCGTATCAGGAGATTCGAGAGCTTGCCGGAAAGTCGATCGCGATCGGCAATCCATCCAGTGGAACCGAGGCAATCATGAAGGTTGTTCTCGATGCGAACGGATTGACGAAAAAGGATTCAGAGCATTCAACACAAATCGTGACCGTGGGAGGGAAACAGGCGGCATCGATGCTGAAACAGGGGAAAGTCGATGCTGCCTGTTTTGTGCTGCCGCCCGATAACAGGTTGATTCGTCAGTTGATGGGGGATTCGTCGTTAAAACTTCTCGCCTTCAAAAGACATCATGCCTATCATCAGCTTTACCCCTATCTTTCAGATGTGACGTTGGTGCAGGGCGTTCTTGATCTTGAGCGCGATATCCCCGCTGAAGATGTTCCGCTGATTGCACCGGCTGCCAATCTGGTGGCTGCCGCGGAGTTGCACGATGCGTTCGTCCCACTATTGATCGAGGCAGCTGACAGAAATCGGGAACGAAACAACCTGCTCGCTTCCGCAGATGAATTTCCTTCGCTGAAATTTTCCGAATTCCGGCCTCACGCGGCTTCGATCGACTACTTCAAATCGGGGCATTCGCTGTTGTACCGGTATCTTCCCTTCTGGATCGCTTCACTTTTCGATCGCATGAAGATCATGCTGCTGCCGTTGCTGACACTCACGATTCCGCTCATTAAAATCGCTCCACCGGTCTACCGCTGGCGAATCCGTTCCCGTATTTATCGCTGGTATGTTTTACTGCGCCAGATGGATCAGCAGGTAGAGGAAAATCATGAGGAACTATTCAGCAAACAGTTGAAGGCGCTGCAGACGATGGAATCGGAGTTGGAATCGATCAAGGTTCCGCTTTCCTACATGGAGGAATTCTACAATTTGCGTCTGCATTTGGAACTGGTCAAGCGAAAGATTGAACAGCGCGCCTCCCGTCATGAAAACGGCGGTTCACAGGATGGCTGATTGAGCAGACCAGCCGTGCCGGGATCAACCGGGAGGCCATTTCATGGATCGTTTGCCGAGCAGATGGAAGTGCAGGTGATTCACCTCCTGTCCGCCATCCGGGCCCGTGTTGAGAACCGTTCGATAGCCGGATTCCAGTCCGACTTGCCTGGCGATTTTGCTCAATACCACCAGTAAATGTCCCATCAGAGGGGCATCCTGTTCGTCGATTTCAGCCAGTGAAACGATCGGTTTTTTGGGGATTACCAGAATATGAACGGGAGCTTGCGGGTTGATGTCCTTAAAGGCCAGGCAATGCTCATCCTCGTAAACGATTTCCGCAGGAATCTCACGATTGATGATTTTATCGAAGACCGTTGGTTCATGATTCATGTCGAACATTCACTCCTGATTCAGATAGCTCGAAACCCGCACCAGCCCGAACATCGCACGGGCAACCGGCTTTCAAACGCGCGGTTACTTTCATCATGATGATATCTTCCTGCGATGCACAAACAAGTCTCCTGCCATCAGGGTAACAGTCTTGCCGGATTAAACTTGCCGCTAAACAAACAGGCTCGACGATTGATTGATCGCCGAGCCTGTCCGGTTTTACATCAACAATGGTTTTCTAGAAAGTATCCCACAGGAAATTAACATCGCGGAAGAAGACCAGGCCATCCCCTTGAGTTGGTGGAATTTCGTCGTATGGTTGTGAACCAATTCCGAATTCAGAACCACCTCCGAAGATAGAGACTCTGGTTGCAAATCCGCCAAGAACCATATCAGCACTTGAACTGATCCGTAACGTACTCAGCCCCATTCCCGGGTAGAGGAAGTTGTCCGAGTTTCCGCCAGTATCGTTAATCGTCAAACCTGGCGGCAGGGGAGCTCCAGCAACCCGCGTGGTTACGCCAGCCCCGTCGGTATCGTAGGTTGTGAATCCAGTTCGGCTTGCCAGGCGGGTGGCGTTTCGAGGACGGGTACCGCTGCTGAATGGTCCGTCGTCATCGGCACCACCATCGGTCGTGTTATCCGGCCCGACACCCGTTGTACCGCGAGATTTGAAAACAGTTTCGCTGTTATCGTAGAAGGCAAAGTCCTGACTGCTACCCGTACTGAGTGAATCGGAAATACCAAAGACATCAACCGATCCCCCGGACAGATTATCCAGCCTGTCGATTTGGATACGTGCCAATGGATCCTGCTCGTATTGCGATGTTGGTGTGTAGACATCGTTGGTGTTATCTCGTGGGTTCGTATTCTGGTCTGTCCAGGCTCCCGCCGTTGTGGCAGGATCAACGGTCGAGGCGAATGTATGAATCCAGAAGTCTACCCCATTGTTGCCAACGATGTCGGAATCTTCGATAGATGCCAACAAGCCTCCCAGTAGAGTGGGGTCAACGCTGTTGCTATCTTCATAAGGGCTGGCCAGACCGGAAATTGCCCCGGTTGTTCCGACACGGAAGACCAAACCGCCTCCGTCGTACGTGTCGTTCAATGCGTTGCTGGCAATCAGGTTTTGTCCGGTTCCGTTAAAGCCGCCATCAGCTGAGATTACAAAGTTCAGGAAGGCGTTTGCAAAGATGCTTCCATCCTGTGCCAGATCGACATCCGCTGAAACTTCGTTACTTTGCGTTGTGGAGGCGGTAACCAGGTTGTAGATACCCTGCTCGCCATTACCAGTGACAATGATGTTATTGATATCGACAGATGCAGAGCCGTCGCCTCGTACTGTCGTATCGATACCGCGACCGCCGTTGTTTCGCACAACATTCGTATCCATCACCAACTGAACATTCTCTGAGCCAAAGCCAGTACTGTTGTCAGCCAGTGTATCAGTTGCCTGAATCTGGATACCATCACGGGTATTATCCTCTACCAATGAGTTGGTCATCGTCAAGAGCTGTGTTGTTGTTGAATCCAGATTGATTCCGTGCAGTGCGTTGTTGCTGAAGACAGAACGATCAATCGCACTGGGGACGGGTGTTCCGGCGTCTCCAATGGAACCTGTGACATTCAGACCAGAACCACCATTTCCATCGACATATGCGTTGTAGAGGGAGAATGTCCCGCTCCCGGGAATGTTGACACCATTGCCACCGTTGTTGGTGATCTGAACAGCGTCGGAGTCGAGCCGTCCGTCTCCGTCGAGGTCTTCCCCGGCATCCAGGAATCCGTTGCCATTGACATCTTCGGTGAAGTTGGAACCGATCTGTAGCGGTTGCGTTGTGCCATTCAGTTCTCCAAAGATGCCAGCAAGGAAGATTCCATCACCACCGTTGCCGTCAATCTGCAGACCAACCCATGTTCCTGTAGTGGAAGCCTCATCAGTGACGTTGTTCAGAGTCGTTTGCAGATCGATACCGTTACCGGTGTTGTTGTTAATGGTACTGTATCGAATATCGACCAGCATTTCGGCGTCTCCCTGTGAGAACAGTTCGACACCGTTATTACCGTTACCGGAGATATCCGTTTCCCGGATAAAGTATTCATCGTTGAGGTTGGACAGATTCGCTGTCAAATCGATCCCGTCATCACCATTGTTGTTGAAGAAGCTGTCGCGAATCAGGAATGCTTCAGCTGGTGCGTCAGGAACCGTATTGGCCAGTACCGTAGAGGCTGTGAGCGGTGCAATCGGTGAAGCAGCCGTGTTCGCCGCCGCAATGGCATTGATTGCTGGCAGTACATTTGCGTCATCACCGACAATACCGAACTGATTCCGTACCACGTTAAGCCCATCCACTCCGTTACCGGAAACGGTTGTGTTGGCAATCAGGCTTTCCTGCAGCGAACTGTTGCCAAACAGCTGAATCGTAATTCCGTTATTGGCATTGTTGGAAATTGTTGTTGTTCGGGCAGTTCCAGGATTGGCCGGGTTGATAACGATTGGATCGCCAATTCGCATGTTATTCAGTACCGAATCGTCTCGCAGGATAATTCCGATACCTTCACCGGCGAAGTCGGGATCGCTACCATCCTGGTTGCCGTTGATGGTTACGTTATCCAGTCGAAGATCACCCACTGTGTTCTGGGACATTTCGATCGCCAAACCGGCATCTTCGTTGTTGTTGAGTGTGCTTGCTGTCGGTGTGCTGCCCACGAGTGTGAAGACGGCGTTGTCCTCAGCAGTAATGTGGTAGCCGATACCGCCGTTGTTGTTGATGGTGTTCCCGAAGAACCACGATTCATCATCCGTGGGGTCTGCCGTCAACAGGGTGTCAGGTGCGATCAGACCGTTGTGATAGACAGCGTCATCTGAAAGTTCCACATTGACACCGCCCAGGCCATTGCCGGAGATATCATTGGCACAGATGACTGAATCGAGATGATTATCCAGATTCAGGGACATATTGATACCATAACCGCCGTTGTTGTTGATCGTATTCAGTTTGTAGTGAATCTGGTTATCCCCCTCTGCATTGGTAGCAAACTGGGGATCGAGCAGGCGGATACCATCGTTGGTGCTGTTAGTGATTATGTTGTTCTCGATCACCACATTATCCAGATTGCTGTTCATGACGGATATATTGATACCGTTGCCATCGGCATTGGGATCGATACTGACCAGGTTGGAAACAACAGGATTGGCAGCGGCAATGGTGACAGGGCCCACATCTTCGTTGAAGGAGGCTGCCATGTTGATTGTTGTTGGAGTCGCGGGAGCAACCAGGTAGGCGTCCGATGCGTTCAGATTCACAACATAACCGAGATCCTGCAGGGAAGCGGTTGTCATTCTGCTGATAGGATTGCTTCCGGCGTTGAGGAAGCCGGTCATCAGCTCGTTATTGAATACCGATTCTCTCCAGTGTGAATCAGCCGTCCCTGGGCCTCCTGTGTTTTCGACAGGAACACCAGTTTCAGTATTGCTGAAGCGGGTATTGTACTCGGCAGTGGCTCCCGCCCCGGTAAATCGTGTGTCTGTTACGCCATCGCCATTGCTGGGGTTCTGCAATAGTCCATCAGCCTGCCAGACCGTACCAATTCCCAGAACGTGTCCCATTTCGTGAAGAATGACATCCTGAAGCTGACCACTGTTTTCCAGATCTGTCAGGTCAGCCGTATCAAACTGCATGATTCCGTCGTAAGGAATGTTGGTGCCTGCCCGCAAACCGGTTGGAGCGGCCTGTCCCAAAATCCCTCCTGAACCATCAATAGCAATACCACTGGCGGTGATCTGCAAGTCGTCGATGGCACCAACATCCGGAACGTCACCAAGAATCAGTTCTTCCCAGCGGGCAGCGGCCAAGGCAAATACTGCCTGCTGTGATGCGGTCAAACCGCCTCCGAAGATAAGATCGATCTGGAAGTTACTGACCGGATTCTGGCTAACCAGATTTCCGTTGCCATCCATCAGGTTATTTTCGATGACCGGATCGGTCAGATTGGAATCCAGCAACTGGAAGTTGATACCGTTTCTTCCATTATTGTTGAGGGTGTTATCCGAAATATTCAGATTTGTAATAGGGGCGGTATCCGCACTGACCAGAATTCCGTCGAGCAGGTTACCGCTGATGATGCTATCGCGGATGGTGAAGTCGTCCAGGGTTGTGTCTTCAATATCGATCAGGACGCCATGATCCAGGTTGTCTGTACTCGCTGCGTGATAAATTCCACTATTGGAGCCGGCGGCAAACGCGGCACCGCTTCTCAGGCGAACCAGAATTCCGTTGCCATCTGTTGTTGAATCACCATCCTGACCGTTTCGCAGGAATTGATTCAGAATGTTGTATTGACGCGTCGTTTGATCGGCTGGATCGGTCAACGTATGGTCGAACGCTGTGCTGGGATCACCCACCTGTACGGTCAGCGAACTGTTATTGTCACCGTTAATGAACAGCCCGTTCAAACCGTTATCGTTGTATTCACTGGGTGTCGTTCCATTAACCTCTCCGGTAACCGAATCGGTTGTATATGTTCCCATCATGGGGCTGCTCATCAGCAGGGTCGAATTATCCAACGCCTGCAAAATGGCCCCATGACCGAAGTTGCTGTTCGATTTGTGGTCATCAGGTGAAGAAAGCTCCATGATGCTTCCGGCACCAACTGCCTGGGCCTGGAAACCGAACTCGTTCCCCAGAGGAGTGGGAACTACCGCCAGGAATGGATTCTTCACGGGAGGCATCAAATCGGGATCGCTGGGGTTGACACCGAGCACATACGGGTTGTTGAAAGAGGTATCGTTACTGAAGACCGTTGCCCGGAAGATTGCTCCATCACGT
>JALTOP010000024.1 GCA_027000105.1 Planctomycetaceae bacterium
CGATGTTTCAGAACGATATCTGACCACAGCGATTCTCACCAAATCCGGGAAAAACCATACGGGGATTGTCATCTATGAATCGATCGACGGTTTGCTGTTGCGCGACAGCACGCACCAGACGATCCGCATCAACAGCAGCGACATCGAAGAACGAACCGTGCTCAAAACATCCCTGATGCCGGAAAATCTGCTTAAAAACTGTACCGATCAGGAAATTGCCGACCTGATCGTGTATTTGAAATCACTATAGGCAACTGGACAACAGAATCCGGATAACAGCAACACAAGCCGGATCACACGGGATGCCGGGTACGGGCACACCCCGCGTACCACAACCGCTCTGCCTGCAGAAGATCACTCTGCCTGTACGAGCAGTCATGCAGCGACCGTTTTGAGGATCAGGCGATCCGATCAGTTCTTCTTCAGTCGATCCAATTCATCGAGCTTCAGTCGCACGCTGAGGATATACGGTTGCTCGCCAGCATCCCAGTGGCCGTATGTGGTGGTGACGATGGTTCCATCGGGCAGAACTTCGACACCGGGATACGCTGTATCGTACCCCTTTTTGTTATCTTTCAGGCGGACAAAATACTCCCCCTGCTTTCCTGAAACGAGGTCATCCCAACTACCGACCCAGGCAACCCAATCGGTTTCAAAGGCTCTTACTTTTCGAGAGCGACCGGGAGCGATACATCGAAAACTGATAAAGAGACGCCCGTCTGGTGCATACTTTCCGGTATGCCGATCTCCGGTCAATGTGAGCGGCAGTTCTTTCGGTTTTGACCAGGTTGTCCCTTCATCTTCTGAAAAGATGATGTGCGAATTTTTTCTTCTCGCATTTTCTCTCAACAAAACGGCCAGTATTTTTCCGTCGGGAGATCGAATGCAGCCCGGCTCACAGAGATTGATTTCGCTCGAGTGGAAAACTGCCTCCGGAAAGGACCATGTCAAACCGCCATCGTTTGAAAATGTTTTATAAAGCGTGAACCCGGCTCCTTGTTTGTTCCTGCCGTCGGCAGTGAAATAGCGGCCGTCATCGTGGAACATCGCCAAGTATTTTCCCGGCGTTTTCAGCTTTTCGACGAAGCCCATGACGACAATTCCGCCCCAGTTACCGACCTTTTTCAATTCACCCCAACTTGCTCCGTCGTCTTCGCTCACCGCCAATCGGGCAGGATAAAGTCCCGACCACATGATGACCCGCTTCTTCCCCTGTGCATCGATCACGCGGTGTAACGTGGGAACTTCTTTTGATGTCGCCCAACTGGCAGGAGTAGGTAGCCGCTCGCTCCAGGTCAGTCCGCCATCACGACTTCGTTTGTAGACAACAGGCCCGCGTCCGTGCCCTTTCGGATAGACACAAAGAATCGTTTTTCCGTCTTCCAGCAGGCACGTTGTGGGATGCCCCAGGTATTGCCCTTTTTCACGATCAACAACAACCTGACGGGAACCGTCGTTATTCAAATCAATCGTTTGAATTGAAAATTCGGAATACGGATCGGCAGCAAATGCCGCTGTCGCTGCCCCAAACAGGAGGTAAACAAACGTCGACAGAACAAATCTTTGGGCACAACACGATTGAGAATTCATTATCATCTTTCAGGAAAAAATTTCAGCGGTTCACAACGATCAAACAACGGCAGTAAAACGAGTATCTCCCCTCAGAAGCAACGGGGCTTGTTGCGCCATTATGCCTTGGTGTTCGAATAATATTCAAGCGACCCCCATTTTTGCTTCAATTCAGAAAATCCGTTTGAACCGGAATAATCAGCAAATTCCACAAAATGAATTCGCAGAACCGATCGCACAATTGAAGTGCGACTGCACGGCCGCCTACGGTGAGCTACGATTGATAGGAAACACTGCGGGCAGGGTTCACGTTCCGAATCCGGCAGAGAGAATAATTGAATCAGTACCAAATGGGTGTCGTACCTTTTTTATCGTACCTATTTTTGATAGTTG
>JALTOP010000025.1 GCA_027000105.1 Planctomycetaceae bacterium
AACACGACCGGCTTGATCCTGTTTTCAGGCTCTCGCGAATTTTCAAAAAATTTGCAACAGCAGTTTGAACAGGGACTGGTGAAGAAAACCTATTACTGCAAGGTTCATGGACAGCCAGCGTGGAATAACCATTTTTGTGATTGTGCCATTTCGCGACAAACTGAAACTCTCGGGACGCGAATAATCGACAGGCACAAGGGCCAGTCTGCGCAGACGCAGTTCAATGTGCTGAAACGGAATGCGGATGGAACGACGATTCTGGAGGCGATTCCGATCACAGGCAGGACGAATCAGATCCGCGTGCATTTGTGGCACCTGGGGTATCCCATTGTTGGCGATCCGGTCTATCTTCCCGACCAACAGCGGGGGAGTTTTCAAACGCTGCCTGCTGACTGCGACCCGATGGCACTTCACGCCTGCCAGTTGACAATCAGGCATCCTGTTAATGGGGAATGGGTCTCATTTCACGCTTCTGAGCCAGGCTGGTTCTGTGCCGGTTCGTCCGGGAAGAACTGATTTACTTCTTTACTTCTGAAAGCGGACTTGCTCCGGATCATCGAAATCGTCTCTTTCTTCATAGGGACGCGAATTCAGATACCAGTTTCGCCAGGCCTTGTAGACCCGATTTTGCCAGTTAGCCGTTATCTTTTTTTTATCAACGACAACATCGGAATCTTCATATTCTTCAAGGGGATCAACCGGATTATTGAAGCCGTTCGGTCTGCGGGAAATCCAGCAAAGGGCAAGACGTGCTTCAATCGCAACTCCCAGGTCTTCATCTTTGAGCAGAGGGAGGAGCAACTCGGCCAACTCCAGGCGATCTGTTCTTCCAATGGCCCAGGCGGCAACCTGCCTGACTCGCGGATCGCGGTATTTCACCAACGATTTGAGAAGTTCAACATCGCCGATCAGTTTTCTGGGGTCGGAGATATCGACCTTTTTTTCGGTCTGTTTGACTTCAACATCCGCCTGTGAAAGATCGATGGTGGCCAACCCGGCCAGAAGATTGTCGAAATCTCCCAGTTCTTCCTTCTTGTATTGGAGTTTCCCATTGCGAAATTCGACCTGTGACAAATCATCCGGCAACCCACGTCCTCCGGCCAAAACTCCTTCACCCAAATGAGCAGGAATTTTTCGCGCAGGCATCAATTTGTTGGTGGCTCTCATTAAGAACAATAGGGTAAAGCATGTGGCGACTGGGTGAACGCTGGCCCGCTCTCTCAGTTCGGGCCAACTTCCATTCGCAGCCTGTTTGGGCAACAGAACCGCGGTTCCTTCCCGATACCAATCATGTGAGCCGTAGGTTTCCCAACCGTTGACAGTAGAAGTCCGCTCAAGAGTATAGAAGTAGTAAAAAAAATTCCCTCCGTGTTCTGAAACCAGATTTGCAGCAAAACTGGCGGTCAGCCAGCCACGTGCTCTTGCGTTGGTGGAATCGATTTTAGGCTTGATCGGTTTGGGAATGCGTCTGAATTTCTTTTCGGGCTTTTTCGGAATTTGAGCTTCGAGCACTCCAAAGCGGGGGCCGTTGCCGGCTTTTTTGTCCTCTTTCAGCTGCGGCGGCTGATCTCTGAAAAGAATGAACCGGATAATCCCCAATGTTCCCGAACCCGCTCCCGTCATGGTTCCAGAAACGCCTCTGTCGGACTGGGCACCGTTGGCTGACAGAACAGGGTGGTAAGTAAAGCCCCCTGTTTTATCCTGCGTCCTGAAATGCCAGAGGGCGGCTTTCTCGAACACTTCCAGCGGTATCTCGACACCCGCCCGATGGGCAGCCCATAAACCGAGAACCGCATACTGCGTAATACTGGTGTCGCCCTCTCCCGGCCTGCCGCCGTACGGATAAAACCAGGCACCAATTTCCAGTTGGCTGTTGATGATATAATCGGAAATCGCTTTGATATGATCGAGATAGCCCTCTGCATCAGCCGCTTCCAGAGCCATAACATCAAT
>JALTOP010000026.1 GCA_027000105.1 Planctomycetaceae bacterium
GATTGATGTCATGTCCAGTACCGGGGAAATTGAAACAATACCGGCAGAGTTGCTCGGTTTCGGATATCGAAAAAGCAGCATTGATGCAGCCGTAATCCTCGCTGCAACACTGAAGCTGAGAGAGGGGGATCCGAACGAAATTACCAAACGGCTCCGAAAAATGTGGATCATGAAAAGAGCGTCGCAACCGCTTTCTTCGCAGTCTGCTGGTTGTATCTTCAAGAATCCTCCGGGGTTAAGTGCAGGAGCACTTATCGATCAGGCAGGTTTGAAGGGAACCCGTATTGGTGATTGCGAGGTCAGCGATCTGCACGCCAACTTTATCATTACCCACGAAAATGCGACCAGTGCAGATTTGCTGCGTCTGATTGACTTGATCCGCTCCAAGGTGGAAGACTATCACGGCGTTAAGCTCGAACTGGAAATCAAGATTTGGGGCAATTGAAAACGGGTATTCCTGCGGTAACCGATATTTCTGTGACAGAATGGCCCCCTGCGTTGCTTTGCATTTCTGTTGCAAAATGGTCAGAATGGGTGTTTCAGGTCTTTGCAGGGTACGCAAAGACGCGCCTGGCGAGATGACAAATGATGTGCGATTGAGACCATTCAGCGCGATGCAGCGCACACTGTCGCGTTTCACTCCATCGCGTTTCGAAGAGACTTACGACAAGAAAAAAACAACAAACAAAGAGGACAGATCAATGGCGAATGTGGCCCAATTAACTGCTGATGCACTGACTGAAGGCGAAGGAATTTTGAGGCTCGCACCAACCTGGGTGCCTCGCTCATTCCTGCAACCCGGGCGGCGTCTCAAATTGCGCCCTCAGGATTACTATGCACTCGGGATGGATCGGGGGGGGATCGATGAACGCTGGTTCGGTTCGACGACCGAAGCGGCCAATGAAAACCGCAACCACGATGAGGGCCTTTCCTACTGCGTTTTCCGGGGAGAGAAATTTCTGCTGCGAGACGCGGTCGATGAACTCAAGGGGGAGATTATCGGAGATCATATCTGGGATACCTATGGCAAGTGGCCGGTCTATTCCAAATTTTTTGACAACATGGGGCCGATTCCGCACCATATGCACCAGAATGCGGAGCAGGCAGCTCTGGTCGGCCAGGAAGGAAAGCCGGAATCCTACTACTTTCCGCCGCAAATGAACCAGATCGGCAACAATTTCCCGTACACGTTCATGGGATTGGAACCGGGAACCACCAAGCAGGATGTGATCGACTGTCTGGATCGCTGGAACGAGGGGGACAATGGCATTCTCGATCTTTCCAAGGCATATCGCCTCAAACCGGGTACTGGCTGGCTGATCCCGCCTTGTGTGTTGCACGCCCCCGGTTCGCTGGTTACTTACGAACCGCAATGGGGAAGCGACGTTTTTGGCATGTATCAATCGCTTGTAGAAGGGCGCATGGTGCCACGCTCCCTTTTGACAAAAGACTTCCCGGAAGACAAACACGACGATAACGAGTACATGGTTGAAGCACTCGACTGGGAGAAGAATGTTGATCCCAACTACCGCGATTCCAACTATCTCGAACCGGTTGTTTCCGAACAGGGAGACGGTTGGTGTGATAAATGGATCGTTTACGGTAAGGTCGATGGCAAGCAACTCTTTACGGCGAAGGAACTGACACTGCAACCCGGTGCCAAGTGTAAAATTGCAGATGGCGGGGCATACAGTTGGATTACGGTTCAGGGTTCCGGGCGGATTGGCAAGCTGAATCTGCAATCACCTGTCATGATCGCTTTTGGAGCAATGACAGAAGACGAAGTTTTTGTTACCGCGAAAACAGCACAGGACGGTGTCGAATTTGAAAACACCGGCACTGAACCGCTTGTCGGTCTTCGCTACTTCGGTCCCGATGCACAACCGAATGCCCCTGAAAAAGGAGCATGGAAAAGGTAAAACTGCACAGTTAAGCTGTGTGGAGTATC
>JALTOP010000027.1 GCA_027000105.1 Planctomycetaceae bacterium
CGGGAGCCACAATACCGGTTTTCCGCATGTTCAGGTTCTGCGCTTCGTGTTCCTGGTAGATGAATTTTTTTACCGCTTCCAGATCGAAGGCGACCATTCGCTTGTAATCTTCCGGCTTCAGATCGCCCGCATCTTTCGAGGCTCCTGTTGCGGTTTTCATTTTACTGCCGCCATGCTTGCGCAAATCGACCGCGATGACGGCGAAACCGGCTCCCCAGAGTGTATCGGCAAACCCGCCCGGCTTGGTTGTTGTCCAGAAACGCGAATCTCCCAACCGCGAATGTAGCAGTATCACTACGGGAGTTTCCCGTTTTCCTTCATGTTTGTAATAGGTGATTTTGATTGGCCACCCATCCGCCGTGATGAGTCTCTTTTCATCGACATGTTTTCGTTTTTTCTTGACTGTATCCTTCTTTTGTGCCGATGCTGGCGTTGCCAGAACAGCAAGGACGAGAACAGGAGCCATGTAGCGCGAGAACAATTGTGCCAGTTTTGCGTGCATATCGATATCCCAATCAGCAAGCAGGCGACCAATCAACGGCATCCGCGATTGATACACATGCATTCGGTGTGAACTGAACAATGAACCGGGGCGAGTTGATAACCGCCCACTGCCCCTGTCATACAGTCTACGAAGCATCAACAGAGAGGTCAAACAGAGAACAGGGAATCTACTTCGTAATGAAGAACAATGGAGAACGTAGACGATGTCGCCAGTGTTATCGGAAAACTCAAGGTGATCGGAAAACTCAAGCTGTTTTCGGATCTTTTCCTGTAGTCCCCACTTCAACCGAAGCCGACTGCATCGGGTAAACGACTCGCCCCGAAACAGGCCGCAGGGGAGGTTGAAAGAATGCGGAAGCGATCTCCCTACGATTCATCATTAACGAGGGAAACAATCAGCAGTAGACGCAAACGATTGTTGGAGTTTCGTCTGTTTATTGTCGTAATGTCGCGCTCGCTTTCGATCGGTTTTGTTTTTCCGTTTGCCGCTTCGCGGGAGAGAGGCGAACCAGGCGCAGAAGGAGGTTCCGGAAGATTCTTTTGATTCAATGCAAATCCCCTTTGAGCAGGAGCTGCGTTTTTTGCGATTACCCCGCTTTCTTTCCTTTTGACATTATTCCTGGCGGTATTATTCCTGACAGTATTCGGGAGCAGGCGAACTGCAATCTGGTAGGAGTCGCTATTTGTCGAATCAGCAACAAGAGAGCTGCCAGCGGAGCGTTCCGTTTTATTATTGCCCCCTTTCGCCTCGGCAGGGGAGAGCCTTTTCTTCCTGCCACGGACGGTTTTTGCTTTTGTCTCGGGAGAAACGTTTTGGGCAAGAACTCTCCAGTGGGGAACTGAAGTGGAACGCTGATTCCCGTTTCCTTTGCCTGAAACTGTTTCTGTTTTCGCCAATCGATCCGCGCTGTTTTTATCAACGGAAGCTCCGTTTTCACTCACAGGAAAAGTGTTGAAAGGAGCCGCTTGACGATCAATTTCAAATCGTTGCAGGCCAACTGTGTTATCAGCAACCGGTTCAATATCGTAAGAAGTTCCCTCAAGATTCGGTACACTTCCCACATGAACCTGACGGATATCTTTCAAACCATCAAGTTGAACCAAACTGCCAAGAATCTGTTCCTGCGACGCTTCCACATAGAGCGCCATCATCTCCTCACGCTTTTTCTGTTTTTCTGTTGAAGACTTTCCAGAGTCAGCGGGCTTTTTATCAGCTGATTTTTCGTTTTCATCACGCCCGGCAATTTGAATTTGCGAGGCAGGGACAATTTCGTTGTTGCTGATCAAACCCTTAATCGTCCCGAATGCTTCTTCGACATCGACCACGCTCAGTTCGACAACAGAAACATCCCGCGTGATCGTGTTACTGGTGACATACCGAACCAGTTCACCCGGTTCCAAAATTCCCTGCAACTTGGGCGAGTTTGCCAGAGTGTTGATA
>JALTOP010000028.1 GCA_027000105.1 Planctomycetaceae bacterium
TGCTCGGTCATCGCGGGTGTCGTTTGGGAATCGTCTATCCTGAAATCACCGCGATGCAGGCCCGTGCAATAATCGAGGCGGCCTGCGCTGTCAAGAAGTCCGGGATTGATGTCCATCCCGAAATCATGATTCCACTGGTCGGGTTCAAAACCGAACTTGATAATCAGGCCAAAGTGGTTCGTGAAGTTGCAGAGGCGGTTCTCAAAGAACAGGGTGTTGAAATCGACTACACGGTCGGCACCATGATCGAAATTCCCAGAGCAGCGATTCGGGCCGATCAAATTGCGGAAACGGCCGAGTTCTTCAGCTTTGGGACAAACGATTTGACCCAGACAACTCTTGGAATGAGCCGTGACGATTACGGCGGGTTCATCGGGTACTATCAGGAACATGATATTGTTCCCAGCGATCCATTCCAGACAATCGATCAGGAAGGTGTGGGGCGTTTGATGGAAATTGGCGTTGAAGGCGGTCGAGGTACCCGTAGCGATCTGAAAATTGGTATTTGCGGCGAACATGGCGGCGATCCGGCTTCGGTCTTCTTCTGCCACAAGATCGGTTTGAACTATGTCAGTTGCTCTCCATTCCGTATCCCTATCGCCAGACTGGCAGCCGCCCAGGCCGCCTTGGATACCGAATAGTTTTCGTGATCTTCCAACTTGACGGGTTATCTGATCTGTCGGGGCCTTTTCAAAAAAAGAAGCCGCGCATCAACTTGATGTGCGGCTTTTCTGTTGAAATTGATTGCGGTATCATCATGTCTGCTGCGGATCTCGGGGGATGCAGTCGACTAAAAATGTACTGAAAGCGGCTGAGAGCAAGCGGAAAAACAATGCCTCGAAAAAAAAGAGAGTCTGTCTGAACACAAGACAAGTCCGACCGGCTCAGGTATAATGTTTCCGCATCAAACTGTTGGTCAAACCAGCGGAATTTCGATCCTTCTTTCATTTACAGGTGTTTTCCAAACGCAACGGGATAGAAGCCCGAACATGGGATGAAAGAATTGCACTGCAAAAGAGAGTTATCATGCGAGTAAAAAAATCGTGTTTGAAGTGTTTGAATCTGTTGTCCGTTTCACTCCTGTTTTTCTCAACCATTATCGGCAGCAACGGCGAACTCTGTGCCGCAAAGAAGCGACCCAACTTTCTTTTCATTTTGACTGACGATCAATCTCCCGAAACGCTCAGCGTTTACGGGAACAAGGTTTGCAACACGCCGAACATTGACAAACTGGCTGCCCGGGGAATGACGTTTGATAACGCCCATCATATGGGTTCCTGGTCGGGGGCGGTCTGTACCTGTTCGCGAACAATGATCATGACGGGACGTTCGCTATGGAGGATTCCCGGTGCCAAAGGCCCCGGATTGAAATACCCCAAAGAATTCCGGAAACAGGCGGCTTCCCAAAGCATGCCGGCTGTGTTCAATCGCGCAGGGTATGACACCTATCGCACCTGCAAGATCGGCAACAGTTTCAATGAAGCCAATGTTCTTTTCGATCAGAGAGATACCGCAACGATGCGTCAGGGAACAGCGGACAACGGAAGTCGCTGGCATGCTACAAAGGTGCTTGACTACCTGAACCGCCGGGCGGCAACAAAGGACAAGGATCCATTTCTGATCTATTTCGGTTTTTCCCATCCACACGATCCCCGAAACGCGATCCCGGAACTTGCTGAGAAGTACGGGGCCAACAATAACGGTCCGACTGGAACGATCAATCCGAAATCTCCGAAGCTTCAGACGAATTATCTTCCCGCTCATCCCTTCCCGCATGGACACCCCGGTTTGCGTGATGAAGTCGCTGTTCAGGGAGTGATGAAAAGACGGGACGAAGCCACCATTCGCAACGAGTTGGCACGCGAATACGCCTGTATCGAAAATATCGACAGGCAGATTGGTCGCGTAATTTCCCGCTTGAGGCAAATGGGCGAACTGGACAATACCTACATCATCTTCACTTCCGATCATGGCATCGCCGTTGGGCGACATGGTTTGATGGGAAAACAGAATTTGTATGAACATACCTGGCGGGTTCCCTTCATCGTCTGTGGCCCCGGCATCAAACCGGGCAGCCGCGCTTCCGGGTACACCTATTTGATGGATGTCTTCCCGACATTCTGTGACCTGGCCGGTATTGATATCCCGGAGACAGTCGAGGGAAAGAGTTTCCGACCGGTACTCGAAGGAAAAACAGACCGTATTCGTGATGTCCTTTACGGAGTCTATTGCGGCGGTACGAAGCCGGGGATGAGATCCGTGAAATCGGATGGCTGGAAACTGATCGAATACGACGTGCTTGACGGCAAAGTCCGAAAAACCCAGCTATTCAACCTGAAAGAAAACCGTTTCGAATATCTTGTTGAACATCAATCGCCAGCTCTGGTCAAATTGTTGAACCATCGCCCCGATCCGAACCAGATCAACCTGGCCGATCTGCCCGAATACGCGGCAAAAAGGAAGGAACTCGAAAAACTTCTCGCAACGGAAATGAAGCGGTGGGGGGATCCGTATCAACTGAGTAAAAATCCGGTTCCTGCAACACGTTTTGAATCGTCAATTCAGAAATTCGAGCATCAGGATAAGATATCGCCCCCATGCAAAAACGGGATCCTGTTTACGGGTTCTTCTTCCATCCGACTATGGGATACCGAAAGCAGTTTCCCGAATCGGAAAACTCTCAACCGGGGTTTCGGTGGTTCGCAAATCAGTGATGTGCTTTACTATTTCGATCGCGTTGTGCTGAAATACGAGCCTTCCGTCATCGTTTTTTATTGCGGGGATAACGATATTGCCGACCAGAAAAGTCCGGATCGGGTTTTCAATGATTACAAAACTTTTTGTGAAAAAGTTCATGCCGCCTTGCCGAAAACGCAGATCGTCTATTTGCCGATCAAACCAAGCCGGGCGCGCTGGAAACTGTGGCCTCTGATGTCCCAAACCAACCAGATGATCCACGAGTTCAGCACACAGAAAAAGTACCTGCATTACTGCGATACGGTGCCCGCCATGTTGAACAGTGACGGAACGCCCAACAACGACTACCTCATCGCGGATGGCCTGCATCTCAACAAAACCGGCTACAAAATCTGGACAGAACTGGTCAATAAGGCGTTGGACGAACTTGAATGAATCGGATCAGGCACGGTACGGAGAACAGGCCAGTCAGATCCCGGAAACACCTTTGATCTGAAAATCATCGTAAAGCATTTCGCGCTGTCCGGTCGTGAGGTTCACCTGGTCCTTCGTGGGATGCGCGAGTCCTTCAGATTGAAAAGCCCCAATGAATTTTCCGTCAACAAATGTCTCCATCACATCATTCTGAATGCGGATAACCATTCGATGCCAGCGCAACGGATCGAGATCGATGCGATGTCGTGATGATTTCGTTTTCAGCATTTCGACAATTGAGTCATCCAGTTTCCTTTTTTCCTTCCTGGCCTGACGAATATCTTTTCGAAATATTCCGGTCTTCCCGTCATACATTGTCAGAAATTTTGGTGTGACTGCGACATGACAGATATGCCCCGCATGTGATGAGTGGCAGTTTCTGTCGCGATACATCACCTGAAAGTTTTTTGAACCGGCAAATTTGAAACGGAGAGAGACTTCCAGATCGGCCTGAGGTTTGATGCGAATCGTGTTGACGGATGGATGGTCGGCATCTTCAGGAGTAATTCCCACCATCACGCCGTCACGAACAGTTGAGGCACTTTTATACATCCCCCAGCGTTTATCCAGTTTATCTGCAGAAAAATCATCTTCAAAAATTACCTGTTGATAGTGTTTCGGCGAAATCGAAGGCGTTTCCGCTGTGGTTGCGTTCGAAAACATCAACGGGAGCAGGAAAACGGCAACAGAAAAAATTGGTTTCATAATTTTCGTTCCTGTGGTAAAAGGGAGACGGTGTTCACTCTGTCCATCATACACTCTGTCCATCATACAGACAGGAATCGACTATGGCGATTCACTCTGCGGTGGTTTATCACGGTAGTTTATGTCGTTGCGCCAACAACAGGAATCATCATGCCCAAGACCGTTCAAAATGTTTCGTCCTTTCTCGAACAATTTGCACCCCTGGAAACCGCTGAAAGCTGGGATAACGTCGGTTTGCTTCTGGGAGATTTAGCCTGCGAAATCGATTCCGTCCTCACCTGTTTGACATTGACTCCGGACGTGGCGGCTGAGGCGATCGATCGGAATATCGGTCTGATTGTCACTCACCATCCCATTCTTTTTCAGGCGAGACAAAAAATCACATCCGAGAGCGCTGAAGGCCGCATGATTCTGGATTTGGCCGCGAATCGTGTCGCTGTTTACAGTCCTCATACAGCTTTCGACAGTGCGGCCAGGGGAATCAACCAACAGTGGGCAGAACAACTGGAACTTCAAAATACCGAACCGCTTCGCCCGTTCACGGAAATCGATCAGGAAGAAAAATCACCGGGAGCGGGGCGGTGTGGGGAACTGAAACAACCTGTTTCGCTGAAAGACCTTATTGAACAGGTGAAAGATATCTGCCACATACGGCAGTTACAGTTTGTAGGAGATCCTGCCCAACCGATCAATAAAGTGGGTATCGCCTGCGGTGCCGCTGTGTCATTCATGCACGAAGCGGCGTCCCTCGGTTGCGATGTTTTGATAACGGGAGAGGCCCGTTTTCACGCCTGTCTGGAAGCGAGAACCACACCGATTTCGCTGATACTCGTCGGGCATTATGCTTCTGAACGGTTTGCCTGCGAGCAGTTGGCGACAATTTTGCAGTCGGAGTTTCCCGAGCTGAATATCCTTGCGAGCGAAGTGGAAACCGACCCGCTCCAATTCGGATAACAGGACAAATCCGAGTGACAGGAGAGACCTGGGTGATGGAGCAAACCGAACTTGACCGCTATCAACTTCCTGTTTTGCAGATGCGTCGGGACTGGTCGGTCGTGCCACAAATTTGTCGTGGTGCCTCCAGGTGCATCGGTGATCATGCTGCTGCAGAATTCCCCTTGGTCTTGAATTCGCCGTTCTCGCCAACGTCATCGACTTGAACGCTCAACCGTTTGGAAACTCCCGCCTCTTCCATCGTCACGCCGAAAATACGATTCGCTGCCGTCATTGTTCTTTTACGATGGGTGATGACAATGAACTGCGTTTGATCGTGAAACTGCATCAGCACGCTGGCGAAGCGGTCGATGTTGGCCTCGTCCAGAGCCGCATCAACTTCATCCAGAATACAGAACGGGCTTGGTCTGCTTTTGAAAATGGCAAGTAGCAGAGCGACCGCGGTCATTGTTTTTTCGCCTCCGGAAAGCAGTGAAATACTGCGGAGTTCCTTGCCGGGTGGCCGAGCAACAATCTCAATACCGCACTCAAGCGGGTCGGACTCATCTTCCATGATCAGATCTCCCTCCCCTCCGCCGAACAATTGGCGATAGAGATGTTGGAACTGTTCACGAATGGCCGTGAAACTTTCCATGAAAATCCGGCGCGACTCGGCATTCAATTTTCGAATGATATCTTCCAGTTTTGCCTGGGCATGCTTCAGGTCATGCAATTGCGTGCTGAGATGCCTGTATCGAAGCTCGATTTCATCCAATCCCTGCAACGATTCCGGATCGACTGCGCCCAGTTTTTTGATCTTCTTGCGCAATCGTTGTACCTCACGTTCGATTTCTTCTCTCGCCTGTTCGTAGGGGATATCCGACTCCTCCCAGGGCCACGGATTCTTTTCAATCAGTTCCGGGTCAATCATCGAAAGTGCGCCAGCCGAATCCTCTTTGTCTCGCTGATATTCAACGGCTTCGTCGTGATCATCGGTATCATGCTGATCCGATACGTTTCCATCGGGTTCGCCTTCATCTTCCTGATCCTCCATCTGATCGGAAGCATGCGCTCGCGGGAACTCGATCTCCGGAATTTCGTCACCTGTTCGCATTGCCTGATAGGGGGCATAGGAAGAGAGCTGATGCTCGTGCAACGCGTTCAAGCTCAGCTGATAGTCGTCATACAGCTTTTCAGTGAGAGATTCCAATTCATTTTCCAGATCTTTCTGTTCAATGCGCCAATCCTGCAATTGTTGTTCATATGTTCTTCTCGTTTCGGTGATGGCGCGGAGTTGCTCGGTAAGTTGGTCACGTTGGTGTTGTGTTTCTCCGCGCAACCTGCGTATTTCCCGCGCTTCTGCCTGGAGCTGTTCACCAATCAAATACAATTCCGCCAGTTGCGATTGCGCATTGAGTATCTGTAGTTCAGTCTGATTCTTTTTCCGAACGGCATTCTCAAGGCGGGAAACAGCTTCCTTGTATTGGTTGTCTCTTAAATGGGAATCGTTATGCAATCGCTTGAGGACATTTTCAATTGCCGTCAGCTGTTCCCTCGCCTTGGCCAGCCCCAATTGATATTGGCTTTGGTCGGTAATCAGATCCTGTTTTTGATGCTGGAGCCGTTCCAGTTCCTGTGCGCCGGCGTTCAACCGCTCGGCCAGGTCATCGAGAGTAGACTCGATTTCCTTCAGCTTCCTGTTTTCCTGTTCTTCTTCACGAATGGCATCCTGCTGTTGCTGGACAAGAGAAGCGAGATCCTGCTCAAGCCGTCCCTTTTCCTGAATCGCCTGTTGCAGGTTTGTACGGGCGAGCATCAGCTTCTGACTCAGCTCTGTCAGTTCGACCGATTGTTCTTCCATCCATCGCTGCGCGTTCGTGATTTCTGCATCGAGGCGGTTGAGCAGAACGTCAAAATCGTCCGTTCTGGTGGTCAACCGCTGGATGTGGGCATCGAGCTGTTCCACCTCATTTTTCAGGCGTCTGATTTCGCTTCTCCGGGAAACGATTGAAGATTCCATCTGTAACGTGCCGGTTTGAACCATACCGTCGCGATCGAGCATATCTCCCTGCATCGTGATGAATTGCAGTGGGATCGGGGCCGTTGCCCAAAACCTTCTCGCTGTTTCCAGTGTGTCGACAATCCATGTCTGAGACAAATATCGCTCAACCAGACCGCGGTATTCCGGCTCACATCGGATGACCTGATCGGCTCGGGCAATGACATGTTCCGAATTCTGCAGCGATACCAGGTACTTCTGGATGGCTGGATTTGCCGACTCTGCCGGCTCGGATGTCAACGCCGCCTTTCCACTGGGCAGTTCCAGAAAACCGATGCGCCCTTCAAATTGGGTTTCTCCCCGATCCAGATATTCGAGAATCGGCTGAATTCGATCCACGACAATCATTTCCGAACCGCCCCCACGCGCCAATGCAAGTTCGATCAGTGGAGCATATTCAAGCTCGCAGTCGATATAATCAGCCAGAATGCCGAGAATGTGTTTCCAGGGAGAAAGCGAACTTTGTCGGGCACGCTGTAAAATTTCCTGCACACCAAGACTCATGCCGAACTGGCGTTTTTCCATATCTTCGAGCAGGCCCAGACGTGCCTCCCACGCACTGCGCTGTTCGCGATCTTCTCTCAGACGCGCATGGATACTTTCCAGTTCGTCCTGCAGTTCCTGTTTGCGATCCTTGATGCGATCAATTCGCTGTTTGTGTTCCCGGTTGACCGAATCAGCCTGCGTGTAAACCTCCTGCGCCCGGGCAACTTCAGTCTCCCTCTGACGAATGGCTTCCTCTGCCTGTTCGATCTCGCCCTGCACACGTTCGATGGCTGTCTGGATTGTTTCCTGGCGCTGCTTCAGGTGCACAATGTGATTTTCAGAAGTCGCCTGTAACTTCAATTCTTCCTGCTGTTCACGATAAAGCCCATTAAGCGACTCTCTTTGCAGGTCGATCTGTCGGGTCAGTTCTTTTAGTTGGGAATCACTTTGCTGCTGTTCCTGCTGCTTCTGTTCAACAGTCAATTTTGCCTGCAGGAACCGCCCCTGTTCCTCAGCAATCTCCTGTTGGATTTCATTGACCCTGCGTTTCAGTTCCTGTCTCTGCTTGTGGAGGATTTCGCATTCATGTTCGATTTCGCTGCTGCGCTCATGTTGATGCAGCAACGAA
>JALTOP010000029.1 GCA_027000105.1 Planctomycetaceae bacterium
ATTTATCTCCCGGGAAAAGTTCTGCCGGGAAATGGATTTCAAACGGGCCAGGCCCGCCAACAAAAACAGGCGACCTGAAAAACAGGCCGCCTGTCCGGATTGTCAGGTTGCTCATTCAAGGTGCTTTAACTGTTTGACAATCCGCGGTTTCTCATCTGGTTGACGATCTGCTGGGGACGTCCCTTGCTGATCAATTCAACAGCCGTTGCGATATCTTTATCAACAGCGTCGATTTTTTCAGATTTTTCGACAAAGACATCCGGCGTGACTCCCGATCCGGCCATCTCGCGACCGTTTGGTGAGTAGAACTTGGCGGTTGTCAATTTCAAGTTGCCGGACACGGTTCTCAAAGGGATATGGGTTTGGACAGTTCCTTTCCCGTAACTTTTTCGACCAACGATGATCGCTCGTCCGTTATCCTGCATTGCTGCAGCGAATATTTCACTGGCAGAAGCGGAGTTCCCGTCAACCAAAACGACCATTGGCACTTTCCAGGTTCTTTCGAAGTGAGCCACTTCCAATGAATTGTCGCTCAAGTTACGTCCGCGGGTTCCAACAATATTCCCCTGTGGCAAGAATTTGTCAGCCATTTCGATGCAGACATTCAACAAACCTCCGGGGTTGCCTCGCAAGTCGATGATCAAACTTTTCATCCCCTGACGGTGCAATTTCCACAACGCTTTCTCCAACTGATTCGCAGTCTGATCGGCGAACTGATCGATACGGATGTACGCGATTTTCTGTGCGGAGTCGATTATTCGTGCCTCTGAAACCGATTCCAAAACCAATCGCCCCCGTGTCACATTGATCAAGCGGGGTGAACCGTCTCGTAAAACTTTCAACAAAACCTGAGTTCCTTCGTTGCCTGAGATCATGTTTGCGATTTCGTTGATTCCCTTTCCTGCAACGTTTTGACCATTGATGCCGTTTATGATATCGCCACGTCGCACTCCCGCTTTTTCTGCGGGAGAACCTTGAACCGGACGGACAACAATGACTCCCTGATCGTGCTGTTTCATTTCAACGCCGATTCCGACCAATTCTTCCCGCGATTTCAACTCGACACGTGGTCTGGAAGCCTGGGCGTTCGGCATGAAAGCGGAGTACTTATCGAGTGAATCTATGGTTCCTTCGACAAACTCCATTCCGATTGTCGCAGGGTTGATTCCAACACCACCGGCCAACTGATACATGCTCCAGCTCATTGCCTGAGCCGCTTCCTGAGCCGTTCGAGCGGTTGTGTTCCTGGCCATTCGGCGGAGTTCCGCTCGGGCACGGGAAAGTGTCTGTTCATTCGCACGAACACCGTGCTTTCGCAAGAATTCAGGATTCTTCAAGGCCTCTGCAATGTAATTCAACGCATGGCTGGTTCGCTGCTTGTAGCTGACAGGATTAACGTGCCGGCTATCAACCAGGCTGGAAACTTCCATGAACAAGGCACGAACCTGGCGATCATTGGTGGAAGCAAGAAACTGAGCCAATTTCGTATCGTTCGCACGGTAGCTGATTCGCTGTTGAACCGCTTCCGGGCTCAAGTCAGCAGCGTAGTTCTCAACTTTCTTCTCCTGGGCGTTCACGCTGGAGAACGCTGAGCCGAATACAACAACACTCGCCAAGGCGAATACCTGCAATGATGGAAACCACTTTTTCCAATTCCTCTTGAATTTGTTAAACATCTCTCGTCTCCTTTTTTAGTGATGACTGCCATCGAGTGTCTCACGTTCAACAGCAGTAGCTCTTCTCTCGTACCAAAATGGATACGCCTCTTAGCGACTTCAGGATCATTTTGGTGTCACACATTCTCGAAAGAGTCAAATCTCTCTTTGCGAGCCACCTCTACAATCGATCCCGGCGTCAAACTCTCTCTCGTTTCGAGGCTGAAAAAAACAGAAGCAACTCGCATGCCAAAACGGAGAAAAAAACAGGGCAACAAGTCGTATCTCTTTTTACTGAAAGGAGATACAATATCAGAAATTTTTTTCTCTTCAGAAAAGTCCTTCGAGAATTGCAACTTTGGGAGTAAAATCTATTGCAATTCGTACGTGAGGAAAATTTGACAATTTTGGGAATTTTCAGAGAATCAATATGACGACACTTTGCCTTGATCGTGGACTGCAGGCAAGGGGTGGGAGGTATTTCGGGCACTTTTCGCTGTTTTGCGCTTGTTTAAGCGAAGTGCATGGCGTCCCTGTGCAAGAGAGCCGGGCAAGCCCGGCGTCAAAGCTCATCCCGCAGTTTATAGAGGTGATCGAGCGCGTCTTTGGGGGTTAAGCCGTCGAGGTCGAGTTGCCTGAGTTTTTCGAGAATCGGGTGCGGCGGGGGATCGAACAGGGTCAATTGCCTATGGGCACGTGATTCGGTCTGACGTGGAGGCACAGTCGGCATCCCCTGTTCGTCAAAATGATCCTGTTCGAGTGTGGCCAGGATCTCGCCAGCCCGTAAAATCACTTCTCCGGGGACACCCGCCAGCCTGGCAACATGTATTCCGTAACTTTTGTCAGCTGCCCCAGGGACAATTTTGTGCAGAAAGACGAGACTGCCCCGATGTTCATGGACACTGACGTTCCAATTTTTCACGCCGGGTAGCGTCTGCTCCAATTCGGTCAGTTCGTGATAATGCGTTGCGAACAGAGTGCGAGCCTGTACTACATCGTGAAGGTACTCTGTCACAGCCCAGGCGAGCGAGAGACCGTCGTAAGTGCTGGTGCCTCGTCCGATTTCGTCCAGAATGACGAGTGATTTTTCAGTTGCGGTGTTGAGAATACGGGCTGTTTCCGTCATTTCCACCATGAATGTCGATTGGCCTTTGCTCAACTCATCGCTGGCGCCGACACGGGCGAATATCCGATCGGCAATTCCAATGCGAGCCTCGCTGGCAGGAACGAAGGAGCCCGTCTGTGCCAGCAGCGTAATCAGGGCCGCCTGTCTGATGTAGGTGCTTTTCCCGGCCATGTTAGGGCCGGTTATAATCTGCACAATTCCCTCACTGTCCAGTTTGGTCTCGGGTTTGGTCTTGGCGGAACACTGCTTTGTTTGTGTGGTGTCAGCGTCTGCCCGATTCGGTTGTCCGCCTGATTTCGGTTCAAGCCGAACATCATTGGGTACGAACTCTCCCGCGGGAAGTATTGCATCGAGAACCGGGTGTCTTCCTTCCCGAATATCGAGAATCGCTTCATCGGTGATTTCCGGTCGTGTGTAACCTCGGCTGGTCGCAGTGTGCGCAAATGAGGCAAGGACATCGAGCTGAGCCAAAGCCTCGGCTGATTGCTGTAGTCGCTTCAGATGATTCCCCAATCGCGAACGGAGTTGTTGAAATATTTCGGCTTCCAGCGCAATTGCCTGCTGATCTGCAGTGAGAACTTTTTCCTCATACTCTTTCAGTTGTGGTGTGATGAAGCGTTCCTGGTTTTTCAATGTCTGTTTTCGAATGTAGTCTTCAGGAACTTTATCGATTTGAGTGCTCGTCACTTCCAGATAGTACCCGAATACCCGGTTGTACCCGACTTTGAGATTCTGAATACCGGTTCGTTCAATTTCCGCCGCCTGATACTGGGCAATCCACTCTTTCCCGCCTCTGGAAAGATCGCGAAGTTCGTCCAGACGGGCGTCGTAGCCTTCACGGATCAATCCACCTTCGGTAATCAGCAAAGGAGGATCGTCGACCAGAATCGCCTCGATTTCATCACGGATATCGGCACAAAGATCGATTCCCGCTTCCAACGCCTGAAGTTTTTCCGAGTTTCGCCCGGCGAGCAACTGTTTTGTTTCAGGCAGCAACGACAAGGTTTTGGCGAGCCAGACCAGATCACGGGGACTGCATCGCCCAGTGGCCACCCGCGTGGCAAGCCGTTGAAGATCGTATGTTTGGCCGAGCTGTTCCCGCAGATCAAACAGCAACCGGCTGTGTTGGGTCAATTCTTCAACAGCATCGGCGCGGGAACGAATCTGATCAGGACAGACCAGCGGATTCGAAACCCACTCGGCGAGCAGGCGGGCCCCCATCGGAGAGACGCTTTCATCGAGTATATCGAGCAGTGTCCCTTCCCGTTTCCCTTCCCGCAGCGTATGTGTCAGTTCGAGTGAGCGGCGCGTCGCTTCGTCAATCAACATTCGATCCGACGAACGGTACGGTTCGAGCGAAGTGATATGGTCGAGTGAAGTCCGCTGGGTCTCTTGAACGTACTCCAGCAGCACGCCCGCTGCCACAATGCCGAGGGAACCTTCTTCGATATCGAAGCCTTCCAGCGTGTTGGTTCCGAAGTGATTGCAAAGGGCTTCCTGGCAGGTTTTGGGGATAAAAGACCAGGCTGGCCGATCGGTCAGTTGTGTTGTTTTCAGATCGCAGGTCGCTTCAACAAACAGTGGCGAGTCCCCAAAATCCCGGTCATACAGGATTTCAGCCGGATGCAGTCGGGCCAATTCATCGGATAGCACGTCGGGAGAAATTTGCGATAACTGAAATCGTCCCGTCGAAAGTTCCAGCCAGGCGAGTCCGACGGCATCCTTCCCGTTTGCGATGGCGACCAGATAGTTGCTGGCACGCGGGTCGAGCAGGGCATCTTCGATCAGCGTCCCTGCGGTGACAATTCGTGTGACTTCCCGCTTGACCAGTCCCTTGGCCTGTTTGGGATCTTCAACCTGATCGCAAATCGCGGTGCGATGTCCGGCGTGAATCAGTTTGTGCAGATAGTTGTCGAGAGAATGATACGGGAAGCCGGCCATCGGAATCGGGTCTTCGGAATTTTTATCCCGGCTGGTCAAAGTCAATCCCAGGATTTTCGCGGCGATCACAGCGTCATCGAAAAACAGCTCGTAGAAATCGCCCATGCGAAACAATAGAATCGTGCCCGGATGCTGCTGCTTGACTTCGAAATATCGTTCCAGCATCGGTGTCAATTTGCGAGGCCTGGATTTCTCCTTCTTTTTCTCCGCTGTTCCGTTTTTCGTTTGATGATCTTGCTGCGGGGAAGGCTGATTTTCCCGGAGCTGATTGTCCTGAAGTTGCTGATCCGTCATCGTGTGATCCGCCATGATGCCATCTGTCACTGTTGAATTCTGTCGGTGCTAAACAGTGTTAAATAAGGGTATGCACTATTGAGTAGAAGGTGTGGAAATAAAAGTACAGAGAAGGTAACCGGAACAGACCGGAACCTCAATCTTCAAAAGGGGGCCGCCAAGGGAATCTTCCCGAGAAAGGAACTCTCCAGCGACAAGGCTGACAGCCTAACACGTTCGCAGGAAAAATGGGAGACTCTGGCGTGATCTGTCGTTTTTTATTACATTTGTGTGGAGAGGCAGGCCGAAATCCTGTTGATTTTCTGTCCCATTGGGCTTGCGGTATTGAACTTCCGGCATTGAGCTTCCGGTAAAGTCCCTCGCCGGCGGCTTGGGGGGAGGTGACAATCGGAGGGAACTGGCAAGGCAGGCGACTACCGAGGCAGGCGACTGTGCAATGCGATTGGGGTTCCCGTCATTTTCTCCTGTGAAATATCTCAATAGGTTCCAGGCAGGCAGGGAGGATGGATGACGATGAAGACAAGGGATAAATGAATGACGGGGAAACTGAAAATGACCATCAAGGAGAGCAAGATGCAAGGCAGATCAACAATCAGGCGGGCATTCTTTTTCACCGTCACGACATTTCTTCTGGCTGGTTTGTCGTCGGTTTGTGGCTTGTCGCCGGCTTATCTGGAAAAAGCACAAGCTGATGATTCGCCCGCCCCAAAGGCTGCTCCCAAAGGTAAAAACTCCTTTGTTGAAGTGAAGCCGGGAAAGATGAATATCTGGCTGAATCTGGAGGGGATCTATGAATCGACCGCGTTTGATGAAATTGTTCTGGAACCGAAACAGTGGAAAACGCTCAAGGTGAAAAAAGTGGTTCCTCACGGTTCCGCGGTGATGGAAGGCGATCCTGTTCTCTGGCTCGAAACAGATGAGTTGGACAAGGAGCTCGAAAAACAGAAGCGGGCTTTGGTTCGGGCAGAACTTTCGCTGCGTCTCGCTTCAGAGGAATTGCGATTCCTGAAAGAGTCGACCGCGATGAATCTGGATGCTGTCGATCGGGCGGCCAAAATCGCGAAGGAGGAACTCGACTATTTCCAGAAAGTCCGTGAGCAGCAGGAGATCAAATCGGCGAACATGAACTTGAAGTTTGCGAAATATTCGCTGGAGAACGCTCAAGAGGAGTTGAACCAACTTCAGCAGATGTACGAGGCGGACGACCTGACCGAACAGACTGAGGAAATCATTCTCAAACGGGCCAAACGTGCGGTCGAATCGGCTGAGTTTTCTCTGGAAAGAGCCGAGTTGAGCCATGCACGACGGTTGACCACGTTGATCCCCCGTGAAAAACAGGCGTTGATTGATGCCCAGGCAAATGCGGCCTTGGACCGGGCCAAAAGTATTGTCACTCTTCCGATGATCCTGCGCAGCAAGGAACTGGATGTTGAAAAGCAGCAGCGCGATGTCGAAGAACTGGGCAGAAAAATTACGGAACTGGAACACGATCGGGAAATGATGACTATTTTCGCCAATCGGAGCGGGCTGATTTATTATGGCCGTTGCGTTAATGGAAAATGGAATGAAATTTCGACTCGGGCCAAACAGCTCAAACCTTCGGGAACGGTCTCCCCCCAGACCGTGTTGATGACCGTGGTCGATCCGACCGCTCTGCGTGTCCGTCTCTCCCTAACGCAGGAGCAACTTGCGTTGGCAAGACAGGGACAGTTGGCAACATTCAAGCCGAAGGCGCATCTGAACTATTTCAGTCGGGGAAAGTTGTCGGAAATCACGCCGGTTCTGCAAAGTGACGGCAAGTTTCTTGCCCTGGCAACAACTTCAAGCCATCCGGACTATCCGATTACTCCCGGAATGACCTGTCAGGTGAAAGTGCAGGTTTACGCAAAAGAGAACGTGCTTTCTGTTCCTTCTTCCATGGTTCATCTGGATGAATTTTCTGATGATCCCCGTCCGTATGTCTGGCTGGGGAATCGGAAAGCGGGCTCGCAAAAGAAACAGTTCGTCAAAACGGGATACAGACATGCCGGCAGAATCGAAATTCTCTCCGGATTGAAACCGGGAGACATCGTCTGGTCTCAAAAACCATAGTGGTAGTCACTGAAAGAAGTTTGTGAAAGTGGGGAGATGGAAATTTCCCGCTATCATTCCGTTTTGCTGTTCAGGATATTTCGATCAACCATGAATCAACCAAAGCAAACAAATAAAATTATTCTGTGCGGAAACTCGGCACCGGCGGAGATGAAACTATCTGGAGAAGATCTTCCCGAGTTCGCCCGTGATGTCAACTGGTCGATCACCAAAACAACGATGCGTTCAGGCGTATCCGCGGGGATCGAGTTGATCGAAATCGACAACGGCTTGCAAACCGTTTCCATTCTTGCCACTCGTGGAATGGGCCTCTGGAAGATTCAGCGGGACGGTATTCGTTTCGGTTGGGATTCGCCGGTGCCTCAACCGGTTCATCCCGCGTTTGTCAATTTGAAATCGAGAAACAGTCTGGGATGGGTCGAAGGATTTAACGAACTGCTGTGCCGCTGCGGTCTCTCTTTCAACGGCCCTCCCGGTAACGACGAAGAAGCTCCCAGCGGCCTGGAATCCGACATCACCTTGCATGGCCAGATCGCCAACTTGCCAGCCGAAACTGTTTCTGTCGAATTTGATCAGCAGCAGGGGCAGGAAACGATTGTTATCCGGGGTGTTGTGCGGGAAACTTCTTTATTCGGCCCGAATCTTGAGCTTCAGGTTGAATATCAGATCGGAATCGCTTCGCCCGAAATGATTATCAGGGATACCGTCATCAATCGGGCTTCCCGTCCCGCAGAATTGGAGATGCTGTATCATATCAATCTGGGAGCCCCACTACTGGAAGAAGGAGCAACCTGGCTGGCTCCATTGAAGATGCTCGCCCCGCGCGATGCCCGGGCGGCTGAAGATATGGCAACCACCTCAACCTAT
>JALTOP010000030.1:0-5854 GCA_027000105.1 Planctomycetaceae bacterium
TCTCTGTCACATTGAATAACGGAACGACCTATTACGAACCGATTGATGTCGATGGTCCGCAGTTTTGGCGACGCACGGTTTACCGTTTCAATCCGCGTGGCGGTCGAAGTGCCCTGCTCGATACGTTCGACTGTCCCGATTCATCGACGACCGCGCCTCGACGGTCTGTCACGACAACGCCCCTTCAATCGTTGAGTCTGATGAACAATTCGTTTGTCCTGCGGATGGCGGACTACTTTGCACAGAGAGTAGAAAAGGAAGCCGGCGATGATGTGACGGCACAGGTTATTTATGCCTGGCGTTTGGCCGTTGCACGCAAGCCGAACGAGGAAGAGTTGGAGCTTTCCAGAAAACTGGTTTCGAAACATGGTTTGCCGGCTCTTTGTCGAGGCCTGTTCAATTTCAATGAGTTTGTAATGATCGAGTAATACGATGGATAATCCTATCATGCCGACCCGTCGCGATTTTTTTCATTGGGGGATTAACGGGCTCGCCGCAACAGCGTTTGTATCATTGTTGAATCAGGAGGTGACCGCATCACCGGAAGATGCCCGGACGATTGTGCCGAGGGCCAAACGAGCCATTCATATTTGTCTGGTTGGTGGGTTGAGCCATGTTGATTCATTCGATTACAAGCCAGAATTGAAAAAGTTCCACGGTAAATCACTGAAAACAGACGAAGAAGTTGACCTTTTCTTCGGACAGATGGGCCTGCTTCGCAAAGAAGACTGGGAATTCAAACCACGCGGCCAGAGCGGACTGATGATTTCCGAACTGTTTCCGCATATCGCGGAAATGGCGGATGAATTGACGATTCTTCGCTCGATGGAATCGAAATCGGCCAATCATACGCCTGCCCTGTTTCTTGCCAATAGCGGTTTTGAATTCAATGGTTTTCCTTCAATGGGAAGCTGGATTTCCTACGGAATGGGTTTGGAAAATGAATCGTTGCCGGCGTATGTCGTGTTGAATGATGAACGCGGGGCGCCCAATACGGGGGAATCGACCTGGAGCAGTGCGTTTTTGCCTTCGAATCATCAGGGAGTTGTTCTGCGAAACGGCGATCAGCCGGTGCGTGAGCTGTTTCCCGCTTCCAGGCTCGATAAAGAAACGGATGAAGCAACCCGACAGTTCATTCATTCGATCAATCAGGAGCATCTTCATCGCACGGGAATCGACGCAGCAATTGCAGATCGTCTGAAAAGTTACGAACTGGCGGCAAAAATGCAGACATCTATCCCTGAGGTGAGCAGTTTTGCGGAAGAAACGGCAGCCACGCAAAAGATGTATGGTGTGAACGAGAAACAGACCGCCGATATGGGACGACGCTGTTTGCTCGGGCGTCGATTGTTGGAGAAGGGAGTTCGCTTCGTTCAACTTTTCTCAGGCGGGCCGATTGCTGGCAGCCCCCGCGCCAGTTGGGATGCCCATGAGAATGTCAAAGAGAATCATACAGTCGAAGCAGGACGGATTGACAAACCGGTCGCTGCGTTGTTGCGGGATCTGAAACAGCGGGGCATGCTCGAAGATACGTTGGTGCTATTCACTACGGAGTTCGGTCGCACCCCGTTCGCGCAGTCGGCAGCGGATAAAGTGGGGCCCGGTCGAGATCATAACCGTTACGGTTTCAGCTGCTGGATGGCGGGAGCCGGTTTGAAGCGCGGAATCGCGTTTGGCAATACGGACGAAATCGGCTGGAAGGCGGTCGAACGTCCGATTCCGTGGCACGATTTTCATGCGACCGTGTTGCATCTGTTCGGCATCGATCACGAACGCCTCACCTTCTATCATAACGGTATCCAACGCCGTTTGACGAACGTGCATGGCGATGTTCTCAAAGAGATATTCGCCTGATAAAACGGTCGGGGCCGCTTCCATTTTCCGTGCAACCAATCCCCGAACGTGCAATCAGCTGAATGTGTGGTGGGATGACAGATGAGGTGTTGCCCGGGCTGGAAACATGTTGGTTGTGATGTGTTACTGGTTGCGATGTGATGTGTGCGAAGTTCTGCATTCGTTTTCAGCGTCACCACGTCATCAAGGGCAACATCATCAATTGAGCCAGGCTGTTTGTCAGGAGACAAGTTCTTCCCAGAGACTGGCGCTGGCGAGCGTTCCCCGGTAGAAGTTTTCTAGATGAAAATGTTCATTCGGGCTGTGCAGGTTGTCGCTGTTCAATCCCCAGCCGAGAAGGAGAGTTTCGACGCCAAAGATTTCCTGGAATGTGGCGACAACCGGAATCGAACCCCCCTCACGGATAAACACGGGCCTGGTTCCGAATGCGTTCTGGATGGCCCGACTGGCGGCCTGGAAGTATGGCCCGGATGTATCGAAGACGATTCCTTCGCAGCCGTGGAAATCGGTGAATTCCATTGTGACACTCGTCGGGCAGATGCTTTCAAGATGTGATTTGATCGCAGAAGTAAGTTGGGCGGCGTTTTGATTGGGAACCAGTCGGCAAGTAATTTTTGCGGTCGCGGTCGAGGGGATTATTGTTTTGGGGCCCTCACCGCTGTAGCCACCGTAGATGCCGTTGATATCGAAAGTTGGCCTGGCCCAGCGGCGTTCGATTGTGGAATAGCCGGCCTCTCCCTGCAGAGTGTTGATTCCCAAATCTTTCATGAATGCGGCTTCATCGAAGGGAAGGCTGGAAAACTCCTTTTTTTCGTCTTCGCCCAGTTCGAGAACATCATCATAGAAACCGGGGATAAGAATTTTTCCCTGGTCGTCCTGGAGGCTACCGAGCATTTTTGTCAGCACATTGATGGGGTTGGCAACCGCCCCGCCGAATACACCGCTGTGCAGATCCCTGTTTGGCCCGGTCAACGTGACTTCACAGGCCAGAATGCCGCGCAGTCCATAAGTAATGGCAGGCAAATCGGGAGCATACATGCTGGTGTCGCTGACCACTGCGACATCACAGGCGTATTCCTCCTTTTTTTCTGCCAGGAACAGATCCAGGTTGTTGCTGCCGACCTCTTCCTCTCCCTCAATGACAAAGATGACATTGACCGGGAGTTTCCCCGCTGTTTTCAACCACGCTTCGATCGCGAGCAGATGGGTCAGCATTTGTCCTTTGTCGTCAGTTGCACCGCGGGCGTAAATTTTTCCCTCGCGAACTTCCGGTTCAAATGGAGGAGAAGTCCACAGTTCAAGCGGATCGGGCGGTTGTACATCGTAGTGTCCATAAATAAGGACAGTCGGCGCATCTTTCGCCTTTCGCCACTGACCGGTTACAATGGGATGTCCAGCGGTAGGATGGATTTCCGCCTTCAACCCGGCAGATTCGAGACGATTTCGGACAAATTCCGCCGTCTGTTTCATCTGTTCCCGGCATTTTGAATCCGCGCTGATACTTTCGAATCGCAGAAACTGCTTCAAATCTTCCAGTGATTGAGCCTGGTGATCTTCCAGATATTTTTTGACCGAAGAATACATAGTAGGTAAATTCCTTGCCCAATTCAAATTGATAGCCGGGGGAGATGATCGAGGGGAAGGACAATCGCGCATCAGTGATTGAACAGAAATTCTCTCGTACTCATTATCGCCCAGAAGATATCTTCGACGACGGCCTGTTCGTCGCCCGTTCCAACATCGGGAAGCATTTTAAGAAGCTGTTCCCGTTCCCTGGTCGTCGGGTACCGTGAGAGAGAACAGAGGTAAATCTGGTCTAACAGGGCTTCATCCGACATTCCCTGTTTTCGTAATTTGACCAAGCGACTGGCTCGGCTGTTTTTGTCGCTCAGTTTGTCGTTAATTGTTTTTCCATTGGAAATGTGCAGCACTTGTACGGTACTTGGTTCGTTTGAACGTTCGCATTCACAAACGATATTTCTGGGATTGCGTCCGAACGAAGAAAGAAAATAATTTTCTACCGCCGAATCATAAAGTTGAACCGCGCGAGTGCCAAGGGGATAGAAGTCCGTTTTTTGTCGGTCTGCACCGGGATAGGCGATGAATTCGAATTTGCTGGGGACTTGCGTTACCTGCGCGATAGCATCATGCAGCACTTCCGCCATCATCCGCCTGGGGTAGTATCGCGAGTAGAAACGTTTTTCGTTCGCATTCCCCGGAAGCGGTTTGCTGGTTCGTTGATACGCATTTGATCGCAGTATTTCCCGCATCAATTCCTTCAAATTGAATTTCTTCTTGACGAGATGGTCGGCGCAAGCCTGAAGCAACTCTTCATTGGAAGCCGGGTTGGAAACACGCATGTCGTCTACAGCTTCGACCAACCCGACACCGAAATATTTGGCCCAGATTCGGTTGGCGATTGAGCGGGCAAAGTAGGGGTTTTCTGGAGAGGTCAGCCAGTTTGCCAGCGCGATGCGTCGATCGGACGGATCGTTCATGGCGAGCGGTTTTTGATCCAGCGGAGCGGGTGGTTGCGGTTTACCAGTGCGTGGTTGTACGAGATCACCCACCTCGGAAACGTACAGCGTGCGCAACCCGTCACCATTTCGCGTTTCACCCCCCCATCCTTTTGCCTTGACTCGCGCGAACAGGTTGGCCATTCCGTAGTATTGGTCGTTTGTCCATTTTTCCAGTGGGTGATTGTGGCACTTCGCACAGCCGATCGAAAGTCCCAAAAACGCCTGGCAGACGTTTTCTGTCATATCTTCAGGGGTTTGGTGAAGGGCATAAAAGTTGGTCGCACCGTTCTCGTAGCTGTTTCCGGTTGCGGTGAGAATTTCCCGCACGATTTCGTCCCATGGCGTGTTTTTTTGCAGATGACCGTGCAGCCAATCGTAATACGCTTTTACCGCTTTGGGGCGAAGCAACGTGCCGTTGATCATCATGATATCAGAAAATTGATAACTCCAATAATCGACGTAATCGTCGCTGCTGAGTAACTTGTCGATCAGCAGATCCCGTTTTTCTTTCCGCGAATCTGTCATAAATTGTTGAACTTCTGAATCTTCGGGTAATCGTCCAATCGTATCGATATAAACCCGACGGACAAAAACCTGATCGGAACAGGTTCCCGAGGCGGGCAGGTTGAGTCGCTTGAGTTGGTGGTCGATCAGTTCATCAATGAAGCCGCGCGGTTTACGGCTATCGACCAACTTTGCCGATTCCTTTCCCGACTCGATTACCGGAAAGGGAACCGTGATGCGGGCAATGGCAATTTGGCTTGAATACCAGGCGACGATTGCACCCTCTCCCGAACCGATGACCGTCACTTTTCCGGTATCATCAACTGTGCAGACCGATTCGTTCGTGGAAAGCCACTTGACATGTTTGGTCGCATCGAGCAGGCGGGAATCGGAAAAATGGGCCTGCACGATCATTTGCTGGGTCTGGTTTTTCTGTTGAATTGAGCGCTCCGGGAAGATACTGATTGAATCAACGTCCGGATCATCTGACCGGGGTTCGTTTGCACCGCTGGAAATCCAGCGGGCGATCAGTTGATACTCGGGTGAATCTGTTTCAAAACGAATTCCCCCCTTGTGAGGCATCCCTCCGGATGGTTTGGCAAGCAGGAGGCTGCGACCGGGATCAGCAAATTCGATTCGTCTACCCCGATCCTGTTTGACGATGTTGAAGTAGTCAGCATTGGGATCGTACCCGCGCAGCGACAACCGAAATCCTCCCTTTCCTGCAAGCGCACCGTGGCAAGCTCCGGAATTGCAATCTTTTTTACTCAAAATCGGCAGAACGTCGTGGCGAAAAGAAACCGGGGCCTGCTTTCCCATGTTAACCACTTTTACGGGAATCGAGGCTGATTCCTTGCCGGCGCGGACGACAACTCTTGTTTCGCCATTCGATTTTGGCAGGAGCAGGCCACTGTCGGCAACTTCCACAATGTTCGGGTTTTCCGATTTCCACTGCAGGCCCTGTGTGATCTGCGAAC
>JALTOP010000030.1:5864-7959 GCA_027000105.1 Planctomycetaceae bacterium
CCGTTGAGAAGTTGCGGAGCCGTCCAGGATTGACGATTGGGGCAAGAGAATAATTTCTGCCTCCAAAACGGAATCCGAAAACGAAAAGGCCAGCAAAAAAATGAGAAGGCACCTGATCTGTTTCATCGTGAGAACCAACCTCCAGAGAGAACGCATGATCCAGCCCAGAGCAACTTGCCGTAATCCTGCTCAAACATAACCAACATAACCAGGGCATTCCATTTAGCTGCGGCTGAGGCATAATTGAAATCTGTTGCACGGTCCAGGTTTATCAGCAGGAGACAACAGTGCCGGGGAGCCTCAGATTTCTTCGCCATACATAAAACCCAGCGCCACTGGTTCATTCTGATAGCCGTAACCAAACTGATATTTTTCTAAAATTTGCGAGCCGTTCGTAAACTTTTATCGTCAGTAACATATATATGCAAAGCCTCGTCATATTTCAACGACCTGCTTCCTTCAACGACCTGGTGCGTCTCTTTTCATTTCCATGAACTTTTACCGTATCTGTTGGGAATTAAAGTTTTTCGCTGGAGTTGAAGCAGTGGAAGCAGGGGGGGGGGGACGCAGGCTGGCAAATATTGAATGGCACCGGGTTGGGAGTGATCAGAAAATTTCGGAAGGAGCTTTTGAAGGAATTGTTGTGGAATCGATAAACATCCGCTGCCAACATTCAAGCACCAGCAATGCCCAGAGACGATAACTATGATCGGCCCGGGAAGTGGTATGTTCCTCGACGAGTTTGCGCACGGCATCAGGTGAAAAATGCCCTCGGGCAAGCGCCCGGTCACTCAGCAGGATATCGTAGAGCATCGGTTTGAGTTCGTGGCGGAACCAGTGATCGACGGGAACGCCAAATCCCATTTTGGGTCGTTTGAGGATCGAATCGGGAATCAATTCGGGAAACGCATCACGAAGAATTCGCTTGCTCGTCTTACCTTTCAGTTTGTATTCCAGAGGGATTCGGGAGGTGAATTCAGCAATTTTATGATCAAGGAACGGGCTTCGGCATTCCAGTCCAACGGACATACTGGCGATATCGACCTTGTTGAGAATATCGCAGGGCAGATAGGTGAGCAGGTCCACCGCTGTTGTCTGCGTAACGATATCTCGACCGGGAAATTGAAGATAAACATCGGGCAACCATTGATCCGCCTGAAATTGATGGAGTGAATTTCGGAACTCCGACGTGTAAAGCTGCTCCCGTTGCTTTTTCTGAAAAATGGCGATCCATTGGAGATAGCGCTTGCGTGGTTCGAGCGAAGCAGATCCCAGAAATCGTTTTACTTTTCGCAACAGGGTTTTCTGATTCACCGATGCGGGCAATTTTTGCCAGACCGGTGAGGTGACGCAGCGTTTCAGCAAACCGGGCAGGGAATCGATTTTCTTCCCCAATCGGACGGCACGGTAACGATCGTAGCCTGCAAAAAGTTCATCGCCCCCGTCTCCCGTAATGGCTACCTTGACAAACCGGCTGGTGACTTCGCACAACGCCATAGTGGGAATGGCGGAGCTATCTGCAAACGGTTCGTCGTAATGCCAGATCAGTTTCGGGAGCGATTTCAACGCCGAGGGGGAAACAGGATGCTCGTGGTGATTGGTTCCCAGTTTTCGAGCGGCTTCGCGGGCATAGGAGGTTTCGTCATATTTGGCGATATCGAAACCAATCGAAAATGTTTCGACAGGGCGAGCCATTTCACGCTGCATCAAGCCGGTAATAATTGTCGAATCGATTCCGCCGGAAAGAAACGCACCGAGGGGAACATCGCTGCGCAGACGCAAGCGGACGGCTTCACTCAGTAAATCGCGAAGCATTTGCACCGCTTGTCCATAGGAGGGCGGAGACATGCTGCTCTGTTGCTGTTGCTGTTGCGAAAAGGGCGGCGACCAATACCGCTGCAGACGAAAAGTTCCATTTTCCCAGATTGCAAAATGGGCGGGAGGCAATTTATTAAAACCTTCCAATATGGACCAGGGGTGAGGAACATATTGGTAGGTCAGAAACAGGTCGATTGCCTCCGGATTCATCTTCCGGGGAAGGTCACGAATCTGGAGCAAAGACTTCAGTTCGCTGGCAAACAGAATGCGGTCAGAC
>JALTOP010000031.1:0-3094 GCA_027000105.1 Planctomycetaceae bacterium
CGGTTGTCACCGCGGCGATCGCAACAACCGATTCGGCAGGTCGATAAAAGGAGTTGATATGAAATTTTCCACGAACTGTTTCCGAATTTTTCTGCTTTCCGTGTTTTCTGTGGCTGTGGTGGCGGCTTCCCTGTTTTTCACGTGTTCGGCTTTTGCAGGTCGTTCCAACAGTTTGCTCGATATTTCGCGTGACGGTAAACTGCTGGCCTGTTCGAATCGGGATAGCGGGACAGTAACCATTGTCGATTTGGCAACGCATCAGGTTCTCCGTGAAATAGCCGTGGGAAGACACCCGGAAGGTGTTTCGTTTGTAGGAGCAAGCAAGACCCTCGCGGTGGCCGTCTATGATGACGATCTGGTAATACTCCTCGATTCGCTGACCGGAAAAATAACGAACCGGATCGATGTTTTCGATGAACCGTATGGCGTTGTCTCGAACAAACAGGGGAGCAAGATTTACGTCACGCTTGATTACCCCGGAGAGGTGATCGAAATCGAAACGGTTCAGGCGACTGTTCAACGTCGATTTCCGGCGGGGCGATTTATTCGAGGTATCGCTCTTTCCTCCGACAACAGTTACCTGCTTGTGACGGAATATCACAGCGGTGAGGTCAAAAAAATCGACCTGGGAAGCGGACAAATTGTTGATCGATGGGCCGGAGGGTCTCAGGATAATCTTTCCCGTCAGATCACAATTCACCCTTTCAGGGAAAAAGCCTATCTGCCTCATATTCGCTCACGTGTGACCGTTGCCCATGGAGCCGGTTCGATTTTCCCTCTTGTTTCGGTGATCGATACACAGGCGGGAGTCGGTAAACGGAAGATGCGAATCCCTCTCGACTCCTTCATTGGCACCCGTGTTACTTCCAACCCCTGGGAAGTGGAAGTCTCGCCGGATGGAAAAACATTGTACATCGTTTTTGCAGGAACGGATGATCTTTTTATCTGTAACGTGCTGGATGACAACTATCGCGAGTTGACACCCCGTTCAGCAATCGGTCTGGGACACAACCCCCGCGCGGTCAAGGCGGCTCCTGATGGTCGCACATTTTATGTTTACAATGCTCTTGATTTTCATGTGGTCGCCTACGATACAACATCGCTTGAACTCAAGAAAAAAATTCCGGTTACGAAAAGCCCGCTCGACAGACAGATCCTTTTGGGGAAGATTCTTTTTTATTCTGCCAGGCAGCCGATGTCGGGACGCCGCTGGATTTCCTGCGCCAGTTGTCATCCCGACGGTCAGGCAGATGGAAAAACCTGGCATAACCCCGAAGGACTGAGAAACACACAATCTCTGGCCGGTATGGCGTGGACGCATCCGATTCACTGGTCAGCCGACCGGGATGAGGTGCAGGATTTCGAAAAGACGATCCGTGGCCCTCTCATGCAGGGCCGGGGATTGGTGCGGGGGAAAATCAATCCTTCCCTCGGTAAACCGAATAAGGAGCTTTCTGAGGCACTCGATGCCCTGGCGGCTTATTCGAACAGTCACGAATGGACGATGAGTCCTCATTCCAAGACAGGATTGAGCGATTCCGCAAAACGTGGACGCGAACTTTTCTTTTCGCCAAAAACAGCCTGCTCCAGTTGCCACTCCGGTCCGTTTTATACCGATTCTAATCCCGTTTCGAAAAAAATCATTCGGCACGATGTAGGCACCGCAAAATGGGATGAAACAGAAAAAATGGGGCCTGCTTACGACACCCCGACGTTGCTGGGAGTGTATCGCACGGCACCTTATCTGCATCACGGCCTTGCCAACAATCTACAGGAGGTGCTCACGACATATAACCCGGACGATCAACATGGCAGAACAAGCCATTTATCGGCCAGGGAAATTTCGGATCTGGTCGAATTCCTCAAGTCTCTCCCTTATGAAGACCCTGTTCCGTCTGCGGAAAAGATGGGATTGATAAAAGTGAAGAATTAGCAGAAAGAGCTCTCTTATGTCATTTGAAAATCAGAAGAAAATACTTGAAGCCATCTTGGAGCTGATGTTCGCCGTTTCCCTTGCTGTTTTCGTTGCCGGTTGCCGTCCGGCTGAACAGGAGCAGCATTCATCAAAACAGAACCCGTTGGGATCGGGTCAGCAGAAACCGACTGCGGAGGAAACCGTTTCTTCCGCCGACTCCACAGCGAAGGAAGAAGTCACCGAGGAACTCAAAACATTCAGCCGGGACGGGATCACCGCGAAAATTGCAAGTTGGGAGCAGCTTCAGGCGTTTGTCGCTGATCAAAAGGGGAAAATTGTTGTTGTGGATATTTGGTCAACCTGGTGTCTGCCCTGTGTGCGGGAGTATCCGCAGTTGGTTGCGCTTCAGAAGAAATATCCGGGAAAGGTGGTCTGCGTATCGTTCAATATCAATTACGATGGCAGTGAAAAAAATCCACCCGAGTCGAATGTGGAAGAACTTCTGGATTTTTACGTCAAGCAGAAATCGGACATCCAGAATTTTATTTCGAGCACGCCGGATGAAGAACTCTACGAAAAAATCAAACTGGCATCCATCCCGGTGGCCTATGTCTACGCCGCGGATGGAACATTGAAAAAAAGATTTGATAACGAAAAAAAGGAATACGGCGACGAAGGCTTCACCTATGAAAAGCAGATTATCCCCCTGATTGAACAGATGCTGAAGGAAACTCCCTGAGAAAGGAAAGCGGATTCGAGGAGAGCATCGCTACTCAAGCAATTTACCTGCCCGAAGATAGGACCATGTTTGCCTGCCGATCAGCAATCTTTCATTCAGTTTCGTCACTGAAAGTTGCTTGCGGTAAACGCCGAAGGGTAGTTCATCACAAAGCCAAAGATCGCAGCGGGTTTCTGTTCCTCTTTTTTTGTCGATCAATCGTGTTGCTGCAAGTTGACACTTGAAAGCTTTTTTTCTTGATGGGTGAAACAGGTAGCGGGGGCGACCTTCGCGAAAAGCGCGGTTTCCGGGCAGCCCGTGCAAAAATGCAAGTTGCTCGTTGCGCGTACTCTTGGCAGACGTGTCGGTCCAGTCGAGCAAAATCTCGTTGGGCGTTTTTCCGGAATTGAATTTGTCCACATCAAGCGTCAAACGCTGCTTGCGTATTGATCGTCCTTTCC
>JALTOP010000031.1:3104-26986 GCA_027000105.1 Planctomycetaceae bacterium
AATCAGGATAATCCTGGCCTGTTTGCCGTCTGTTTTGGTTGGTCCTGCATCTTCCAGTCGCATCGTTTTCGAGATCCCGTCGGAGAATTCTATCCAATAATCGTCATCTTTTTCAGGGGAGTCGGGCAATTTGCTGAACCAGGTGTGAAGCGGGTGCTCGAATTTTTGAACGGGATCGGAATAGTCGATCCATCCTTGAATTTGCATCGCGTTGTAAATCCACGGTTGTTGCCAGGGAGATTGCCACGGCCCCCAGGCGGAATAGATCGATGGTATGCCGAGGAGAATGATTACGGCCGGCAACCAGCGTCGATGACGAAAAACATCTACCGTTTCCGCAATCGCCAGTAGCCAGAACGGAGTCAGCCATAACACCCAACGCAGTGCCACACTGACCCCACCATAGTTGTAGTTTTCAGTTCGCTTCCAGTAAAAAGCGAAGATGGCAACCGTCAGCAGGATGCCCATGAAGTGGATGATTCGCAGATTCCGGTTGTTGTTGCGTGTGCCAGACCAGTAACCCGGAAACATCAGGAACAGAATGGGGCTCAGCGAAAAAACGCCATGATGCCCGATGAGACAATGGAAAATGTAAGTCGGTACGGAATCGCGCGCTTTATCGACACCGCGTGGATCAGACCAGTAACTCGGAACACCGAGATGTTCGTAAACGTATTTTTCCGTCCCGTAATACATGTAAAAGGGCTTCCATCCGCCGGTTGCGAGATAGTTGGTGACAAAGAAGCCACCTAGCGGGACAAGTGCCGCCGGAACGAAGAACAGCCACGTTCTTTTGAAATCGAAGCGAAGCAGAACCAGAAAAATAGCCAATCCGAATAAAGCGGCCGGCAATTCGTTGCAACACGTAAAAGCTGCGAAAAAACCACACAGAACAAACAGGCCGTTCCTGCCAGAAACGGTTTGGTTTGGCGAAGCAGGTTTACTTTGTGAGCCTTCGAAAATTTTCACCGCGGCATAAAGTGCAAAAACGAGCGATGTTGCCCCGACGGTATGATTGTTCAACACGGTAAGAAAAGGAACGAGCATTGTGGTGAAGGCAGTCAGACCGAGTGTGATTAATCGAACCGGCGCGGCAAACCGCGCAGCGATCAATATTCCCCAGAAGCAATACATCGCGATCAGAAAGGGGACAACATTGACAAGAAACAGAATGATTCTTGAAACCGTTTCGGTATCTCTGGAGATTGTCAAACCGGTTGTGTTCTTGATCGTCCAGTACAAACCAGCGATCAGTGTCGGGAACAGGGGCGGCTTGGTGGAATAGAAGTGTCCATCATGACGGACTTTGTCAATCGTGTCCCAACCTCGATATTTGATGACATCATCAATCTGATACGTTCCACCATCGACAAGCGAGCGAACAGTACACCAGCGGGAACGATCATTGGCGCTTCGCAACGGTTCGGCTGTTCCCAGTTTTGCCAGGAGAAGCCCTCCCAGTAGTGACAGCAGAAGCCAGACCGCGATTTTTTCGTTTCGGGTCGGCTCGTTTTTTTCGGGAGAATCTGATGTGGCTAAAGTATTCATGGTCGGTTTTGTAGTGATATCGCTGTTTGTCTGCAACGTAATTTGACTGCAAGACTGTTTGGCTTGTAACGTAACAGGGGTTTTCGATTCCCAAGGAGACACCCCCCTCACGTTTGCTTGGAGCCTACGATTCTTCGAGTAGCTGATGCAAATGGAAATGATGCTTGCCGAGTTTTCCGCCGTAGTTGCCCGCAGAGATTTCCGTGACTCCCGGCATCTGGGAGGCCGCCCGAAGTCCCAATTTCATTCCTGACGAGATTGCCTGTTCGCATTCGCCGTCAATGACGATTTCATACATCGCGGTTGTTTCAGGAAGTAGATGCGATTGGCAACGGGCTTTGAGTGTCGGACAATGGGCATCATTCGTACTGGCCACAAGACCCTTGTAGATTGAACCGACTTTGCTTCCGCTGCGGACGATCCCGCCAGGAAAAGGAGTGATGATTCCGGGACAACGGTTCATTTCGGAAACGGCTGCTTCACTTGCCCGCAATGCCTGCAAAGCCGTTTTGGCTCCAATGAGCAGATTTCCTCCTGCGATTCCCCGGAACGAGCCAACCGAATCGGCGCAGAGGAATTCGCCATCCATGACCGGAATCCGCCAGAATCGCTCCGGCCCGATCATTTTTGAGGATTGGAATCCGTCACCGAAAAAACGCAACTGTTTTCCGAGAGGCAACATTTTCTCTTTAGGGCACTCTTTCACCCCATTATACAACGCCGTTGTTGGGCAGGTTAAAACTGTTTGCCCGACACGTTTGACAACCGCTTTGCCGAGTGACTCCCGATTGAAGGCGAACAACATCACGGCAATGCCGGGGCGTCCGTCCGGTGTTTCCTCCTGTGACAGAACCTGTTCGACGGCGGCTTCCGCGTCACAGGCGATAACACTGGTACCGTAGCCTGTCAATTCCTGAGCCGCAATCTTCGCCCATTCGGTGGAGACTGCCGTAATAATCAAACGCGTGCCGGTAACCCCGAACGCTTCCGCGAATGTATCGTGGATTTTGACACCATTCAGGCCGGTATTGCTGGAATTACTTGTTTTCATCATGGATGGAGAACCCGCTGTTGCGGATCACGTTCACACGAAAGAGATTCTTCTGATGGAATGTTATCTGAATCCGGAGAGTCACGGGCTCGAAAAACGATCCTATGCTTCGGAAATTCCTTTGAACAGCTTTCGGTCTGTTCTTGGATTGTAGGGGGTCCAGTGGGATTTTTTATTGGGGTCGGCTTCGATAATCGCCGTGTATTCGTTGACCTTCGCATCAAGATTATCGAGGTGGTGCAGGGCGATTGCTTCGGGAGTCATCGGGAGTTTGGGACTGCCGAATTCGTAACTGCCATGATGCGAGGCAATCATATGTTTCAATCGCAAGACGGTTTCTTCATCGATCGAGTCTCCCTGCTGTTGCAGTTGCCGGATTTTTTCGTTGAGCATTTCAATACCGATAATCAAATGGCCGATCAGCTGTCCTTCATCGGTGTAGACGAAGGAACTTTCATAGCCGAGCTCACGAACCTTGCCGAGATCGTGCAGGAAAATACCCGCGGTCAACAAATCGGGGTTGATTGACGGATACAAATCAACAAGGCGCGACGCCGCTTCGAGCAGATTGACAATATGTTCCAACAGTCCGCCCAGATAGGCGTGGTGAGCCTTGATGCCGGCCGGCGCGGTTCGCAAGTTCTCCATCAACTGTTCGTCGGCCAGATAAATCTGCATCAGTTTGCGCAGTTCCGAATCTGATACATTTTCCAGAAAAGACCGCAATTTTTCAAAAAGCTTATCGACATCCTGGTTTGTTCCCGCCTGAAAATCATCGGGATCAATCTCGCTGGAATTGACGACATCGATGCGCGTCATAATCAGCTGCATGTTGCCATTATAGAGTTGCGCTTTTCCCTTGACCTTCACGTAATCGCCAGCATTGATATGGGACAGTAGTTCCTCATTCACATTCCAGAGCAGTCCGTGCAGCGAACCGGTTTTGTCTCGCAAATCGGCGAGCAGGTATCCATCGCCGTTGCGGTTGGCTCGGATCTGTTTGTCTGCCAGAGCATAAACTTCCTCGACAGCTTCACCGTCGGAAATTTCATTGATAAATTGACGGGCCATTAACGCGTTGTCTTTCAGTCTGTTTGAAAATACCGGATAGTACGGGAAATAATACAGGATTTAACAAGTACACTCCGGCAGAATCACAAAATTCGCGAAACTGTTCAAGGCATAGACGCATCGCGATTTCGTTTTCGGTGTATAATCCCGAAATTTCTTTTTGAAGCGACTGTCAGGATGTCACGGTAATCGTCCAATCTGCAACCATACAATCTGTAACCACGCCAACCATAACAGTACAATCTGTCGGAGCTTTATTGGAAGCCGCCTCTGAAATATGAATCAGGATATGTATCGGGAACATTCGGATGAGTGGAATTATTGGTCACACGATGTACGCGGTTCTGGCTGCGAAAGTGGCTGAGAAACGGCAGTTGCCGATCGCGCCCATTCTTTCCCGGCATCAGTCCAGCTATTTGGCCGGGGCTTATCTGGGGTGCGATGTGCCCACGATGCCGTCCGCGATCTGCCTCGATACTGGCGAAGAAGTCGGGTACGGAGCGATCAAGCTGGATAAAAGCCCGATCACCGGAGGTAAACTCAAACCGTGGAAACTGAAGCATGGCGGTTGGGAATACTCTCCCAAAGAAATTGGTACATTGCTTTATGGCCGCTCCCATCTTGTTTTCGGTTGGAGCAACAATCAGACACAACATACCCTGCCTTGGGATCACTTGGCAGATTATGCAGCCGATGTGATAGGCGATGCAATCGAATTATTCGGGCCGGGTGATCGGAAGATCGCATACTGTTTCGGCTGGCTGGCACATATTATCGGCGACGGTTTGATCAAATCGGTTCATCCGGGGATCGATCTCGATCTGCTCAATGGAAAATACAACGCGCAAAATCGCCCGATACAGGATCTGGTAACGTTTCATGAAATCGGTAGAAAAGAACTGCGTCTGAACTGGGCGAACATGCTTTACGATCTGGTCGAAACACCTATAGAACCTATTCAAACCCATTACATGCGGGTTACCCGGCCACGTGGGCAATTGGCGAAAAATTATCCAAATGCGTGGGATCCCGCTCTGGAAAAGCTGACGTTGGCGGTGATGGCTGAAAATCGCAGATATCAAAAAATTCGGAATGCCAGACTGCTGAAGCAACTGGAGTTGAGGCGCGAAAAGGGACGCTGGAAATGTGATGAAGAGTTGAGCAAAATGACCGGCGGCCTTGAATATGAGGAAATGGTTGAGTTGGCGGAGAAGGCGAATTTTCGTCATGCGATGTGGCAAATGGGTGAAGCGATCGTCAACCTGTATGAGCAGGTAATCAACGCGCAGCCGCTGTTGCAAAAGTTGCCGGTTCATGACAATCCAGATTGGGAAACCTTGACGAAACGATGGATGCGGAAATAATTTCAGCACGCTTGTGTGAAATCGCTTCAGGGCGAAATGGGAAAAAATCGTCTTTTTTTCACACGAGATGCGCTTTTATGGGGTAGTGCCTGTCGAGACCTGGTACAGAGATGTACCCGATAAGGCTCGCTGCGCGTTACACTTGCACCCGATGTCAGCCCTTTTTTTTGAGGATTGAAGTTGCACCGAGATGAGATTTCCGTGGAAAACAGTCCTGTTTCTTTGCCTGCTGACCGCAGGAACTGCGCTTGGTTACCAGCCTGCGCTCAAATACTGGAAAAGCAGAAACCGCCCGGTCTTTCGAACAAAAAAAGTGACCACAGGTGACATCGTTTCCACTGTCAATTCGACAGGAACGATCAAGCCGGTACTTTCAGTGCATGTCGGCTCCTTTGTCTCCGGCCCGATTATCAAGCTTCACGTTGACTACAACGATGAAGTGAAAAAAGGGGATCTGCTGGCGGAGATCGACCCCCGTATCTACAAAGCGAGTGTTGAACGGGATAAAGCAGGCCTGGCAACCAGAGAGGCAGATTTGCTGCGCGTCAAGGCGCGCTTGCAGAATGCGATCAACGATGAAAAACGGGCCTTGGGGTTGCGAAGCGACAATCCCGATTTTATTTCCGGAACGGAAATGGACAAATACCGATTTGCCCGCATGGCGTTGGAGGCAGAGCTTGAGCTTTCTGAGGCGGCGATCAAACAGGCACAGGCCAATTTGAACAACTCGTTGGCCAACCTGGGTTATACGAAAATCACTTCGCCTGTTGACGGAATTGTCATTGATCGGAAAATCGATCCCGGGCAAACCCTGGCCGCCCAGTTTCAAACTCCGGAGTTGTTTATTATTGCCCCGGAAATGCGAAAGGAAATGCACATTTTCGCTTCTGTGGATGAGGCCGATATCGGAATGATCCGCAAAGCCAAAGAAGCAGGGGAGCGGGTGGAGTTCACGGTCGATGCCTATCCGGGCGAGTTGTTCGAAGGCGTGATCCATCAAATCAGGCTCAGTTCCACCACGACGCAAAATGTGGTGACCTATCCGGTTGTCGTTTCGACTTCCAACGAAGAACTGAAGCTGCTCCCCGGCATGACGGCTGATATTTCGTTTCGGGTCGAAGAACATAAGGGAGTTACCAAGGTTCCGAACGCGGCTTTGCGTTTCTTTCCCAAACGGGAATATGTTCGCGAAGAAGATCGGAAGTTGCTTGACGGTGTCGATTCCTCCGATGAAGACCGCCAGAACGCGGAGTCCCAACCTGCTGATGCCAAGGCGAAAGCATCGGTCAAACATCGGAAAAGACATGTTTGGGTCAAGGAAGGAGAGTTTCTCCGGGCGATCGAAATTGAAACAGGTCTCAGTGACTATCGGTACACAGAATTGATCTCCGGAGAGATCAAACCGGGACAGGAACTCGTCGTTGGAGTCAAGTAAATATCAGGCATCAAACACTGGAGTGTTGATAATTGAGGGCCTTGGAATGGAAGCGTTATGGGGCGTCCGACAGAACTTTTTCGTTGATGAATTTGATTGAACAGCCGTTATGACAACGATTCGCATTGCCATTCGTGCTTTATTGAAAAACAAGATGCGTGCCATCCTGACGGTTCTGGGAGTCGTGATTGGGATCGCCGCGGTCACAACGATGGTATCGATCGGCCAGAGTGCAGGACAGTTGATTCAGGATCAGTTCCAGGCTTTGGGGACAAATGTCATTGTCGTGATGCCCAAACGGAGTCGGCGGGGAGGAGTTCGACAGGGAAATATGCCCACGCTCACCGCTGGTGACAGTGACGCGATTGCAGAAGATTGCCCTTCTGTCCTGGCAGCTTCGCCCCTGATTGCCGCCGGGGGGCAGGTGATTCACGGTAACGATAACTGGAATCCGAAGGAAATGTTCGGTGTCGGCCCCGATTATCTGCAGGTTCGCAATTGGGAACTTCGGTTGGGCGGCTTCTTTGCAGAGCGGGACGTGCACGCCGCCGAGAAGGTTTGCGTAATCGGACAGACGGTTGCGGAAAAACTGTTCCAGACGACAAACCCGATTGGCGAAACGATCCGCATTCGTAACATTCCTTTTCGTGTTATTGGTGTGCTTGTGGCCAAGGGGGCCAATATCGTCGGAGATGATCAGGATGATGTCCTGTTGATGCCCTATACCACGGTGCGGAAACGGATTTATGGTTCAAATTTCAAAAATGTTCATGCCATCATGGTTTCCGCCAGATCCGTCGGCAAAATGAAACAGGCGGAAGAAGAGATCAAGTCGATTCTCACGGAAAGGCATCGAATCGCCACGGGGCAGCCAACCGATTTTCAAGTCCAAAACACGACCGAAATCGCGAACATCCTGGGCATCATCACCGGAACGATGACGGCCATGCTCGCTTCCATTGCAGGGATTTCGCTGATCGTGGGAGGAGTTGGCATCATGAACATTATGCTGGTTTCTGTGACAGAACGAACCAGAGAAATAGGTATCCGCATGGCGGTCGGAGCGACAGGGAAGGATATTCTGCTTCAATTTTTGGTGGAGTCGGTGTTGCTTTCGACGATTGGTGGTCTGATCGGTCTCGGCTTGGGGATTGCCGGTTCAGCCGGGATCGTGATGGCGATCAACAGTTTTTCGCAAAGCGTGCAATGGCCGATCGTGGTTTCCATCCCTGCCGCTGCGATCGCAATTCTATTCGCGGGCGGCGTCGGTGTCTTCTTCGGTTTTTATCCCGCCCGGCAAGCCAGTCGCCTCGATCCAATCGATGCCCTGCGGTACGAATAGCGGCCTTGGCTTGTTTGGTCTGTCCGTCTGCTCTCGTGTTGGTGGCTTTTTATCCTGTAAAATATCGGGCAGTATGATTTCCTGCTCTTTACTGGCTGGATCTTTTCTGGCCGGTGGTCGGGGTCTGCCGTACCCGTCCAGTGGATCCTTGAGGTTGAAGGAGTTTTCAGCCGGTTCGTCTCCTGCGGGATACTGTTCCGAATTTTCTGTTGGCGCTAACGCGGTTGGATAACAGGCCTGGCGACCAAAACCGACCGGCCCGATGAATCGCATTCGTTCCTGCACGAAGCGAATTCCGTGAGTTTCCAGGATGGTACCGGTTTGACGCTCCAGATTGGAGAGTTCGATATTGTACTGGGTCAACGCTTGTGCCTGGGAACTGACGGAGTTTCCCCAGGAAGTAATGGCTTGCAAGACGTTCAGAAACTGCAGAAGTTCGGCTTGTTTTGCTCCCATCTGACGCGCCAGATTATCCTGAGCCGCCTCCCTGGTAATCGTGAAGGCTTCGTACTGTTCATAAAATTGATCCAGATTCCGAACGGTCAGCGCCAATTGATGCACCGCGCTGTGCAGTCCCTGATCGAGATTCGCCTGATCTCGTTTTACGATCAATTCCTGTTGTCGAACGGCTGCCCTGGCCTGTCTCAAGCCGAGCGGAACAGAGAAATTCACGCCGAGAGACCAGTCGGCAAATTCGCCGCCGTTTGTGGAGATGTATGTTCGCGCGGGGGTTCGTCCACGCAGTCCGTCCCAACGGTAGGAAGCCACAGCATCCAGGCGGGGCAGCGCATTGTTTTGAGCGGAAACAACCCGTTGCTGGTCTGCTTCGAGGATCAATTTCAGTTCGATCAAATCCGGGCGATACGTTTCAGCCAGGCTCACCAGTTCTTCCCACTGGAATTCAATACGTTCCCGATGCGGTGGCGTTGTCGGAATAACTTCCCCCACTTCAGTGGGAGAAATTCCCAATATGTTCAACAACGCTGCTTCTCTTTGCAGAACATTACTTTTGGCGGTGATGAGTGAAGCACGAAAGTTGGCCAGCGAAACCCTTGCCTGGGCGACATCGGCCACATTGGCGAATCCGTTTTTCAATCGTGCTTCTTCCCGCTGTAAAAGGAAATCACTTTGTTTGACCTGTTGCTCACGTGCCCAGCGATCTGTTCTGGCAAAAACCAGGTTCCAGTACGCTTCAATCACTCCCCGCGTCAAATTCTGAACAGAATCTTTCAGTTGAAAAAAAGAACGTTCGGTGTCGATTCCCGCAATGAGCACGGGGGCCAGATTCGGCCCGATTCCGCCTCCCTGTAACAGCGGTTGCACGTAGCTCAATTCGGAAAAGTGATTGATCTGCGGATTTAACGGAAGCAGTCCCTGATCGATATCACTGCGGGTTGCTCCGAAGCGAAGTGTTGTGGTTCCTCCGTTCGGATTCACCTTGCTGATCGAACCATCCAGAACATAGGAATCGTTTTCGGAACCGACAATTTGTGCACCAGGAGGAGCCCCGCTGAAAGCACCACTCGGAGTTTCGTTCAAACTGAATGTGTTGTTGATATTCAATCTGGGATCGAACCGACCGCGAGATTGGTCGATTGCGGTATTGGCAATGGCGGGGTCATAAATGGTTCGCCCGGAAGATGCAGCCGTAATCCCACCAAGAACCCGAATGACATCTGCATTGTCCAAGGCGATGCGGATCGCTTCATCGAGAGAGAGACGCAGTTCTTCCTCTCCATTGACCTGATGCGAGACGGTTCGCGGTTCCGAAAATGTCGTCAGAGCAGCTTTCGGCAGCGATTCCGGTTTGCGATGCACCATTTTTCGCTGTTCCGGAGCAATCACGCATCGCACCTTTCGGTAACACTGGCAACCAGCCAGCATGACCGTGCTGATCAGCATCAGCGCAACTACTCTGTCAAACGGAAAAATCGTCATGATCCTTATATCGATCGGACGAGATGACCGATCAACTCATTTCATGACGTTCCGGCGGTACAATCATCGGTTTCTACCAATGCTACGGATTCTAACGATTGTAGAGTTTGCATGGCGACTTCGAAGTCATGGGAATCGGCTGCGATCACGCCATCGTGCATCACGACCACGCGATCTGCATTGCGGGCGACGTTCTGGTCATGTGTAACGATTATAACGGTCAGGTGCTTTTCGGTATTTAATTCGCGAAACAGACGGATGACATCCCGACTTGTTTTGGAGTCGAGATTCCCGGTTGGCTCGTCTCCCATCAAAATGGAAGGATTGTTGACCAGCGCCCGGGCAATGGCGACACGTTGCTGCTGTCCTCCGGAAAGCTGACTGGGGTGATGATGCAGACGATCCCCCAGACCAACAGACTTCAGGGCTTCAGTGGCTCGTTCCCGTCTCTGTCTCGGACTGACACCCTTCGCATACAACAGCGGCAGTTCAACATTCTCCAAAGCTGTCGTTCTGGAAAGCAGATTGAAATTCTGAAAAACAAAGCCGAGGTGTTGATTGCGAATCGCGGCTCGTTGATCTTTCGTCATCGTGACGACTTCTTTTCCGTCCAGCAGGTAACTGCCTGAAGTGGGACGATCCAGACAGCCGAGCGTGTTCATCAAGGTCGATTTCCCCGAACCGGAAGGCCCGATCAGCGCGACGTACTCCCCCTTTTCAATGGTGAGTGTCGCATTCTGCAGGGCAACAACCTGCACCTCGCCAAGATCGTAGACCTTTCGGACATCCTTCAGGACAATCAAAGACATACGGAGAGTTTCTTTTCAGAAAGAAGCCGATTTTCGGGAAGAAGCTGATTGAAGATACACTTCTACTACCACTCGAATTCGTTTTCGGTTTCGGCTTCTTCCTCATACAGGGCATCGCCGAATGTTTTTCTTGCTTCCCGAGCGATCACGATGAACGCCAGAAAATCGTACAGGGCATGGCAGACAATTGGAACCAGCAGATTTCGTTCACCGGTTGCGTCAAACAGCCAGCCAAGAAACAGGCCGCTCAGTGCAGTAAAAATCATGTAGAGCCAGGTGATGGAATGAACCAGGCCAAAGACAATACTGCTCACGCCCAGACCAACCGAGTAGCCGCCCATTGATTCGAGCCAGCTCATCAAAAAACCGCGAAACAGAACTTCTTCGCCGAGTCCTGCCAACAGGGAAATCAAAGCCAGTTCCAACAGTGTGCACTTTGCCAGTTCTTTACCAATGGTTGCAATAATCCGATCCTGAATGGATCGTAGCGGATCGAAAGGCAAATGTTCCAGTCCCATCACCAGCAGAAAAAGAACGATTCCAGCCAAAGAACCCCACATCAGTGCAGTCCAGTTCCAGTGAATCTGGTCTGCCACCTCTACGGAAAATACCCAGCCCAGAAAAAGACCGATCACCAGCATCGCAAATTCAAAGAATCCCGCTGAGTACAGAAAGTCTTCATGATTATGATCAGACAAAAGAGTTTGCCCTTTACAAAAAGTTGGTCATTTCAGGATCGGCATGGGGAATGTATCTCCTATTGTACATCAAACAGGGGACAGGGCAAACGGGTCGCTGCTGTCGTTCGGGAGATTTGCTTTTGCCTGCCTGTGCAAACGAGAGAAACTGTCAAGTCTTTCAGGTCTTTCCGTACGCTGCCAACGGATCGGCGATCAAAAGAGTTGCGAACAACCAGCGAACAAGTGAAACCTGTAAAACGAAGCAGGTCACGGAAATTGTTGATCGGCTTGTTTCCCGAACCTTTAGAGGTCTGATCAAGTTTGTTGCAGATTCTGATTCTTGTTACACTCCACCGTGGTTGTTTCCGCGAGCCGGAATCGTCGGAAATATCCGGGAACTTGCGGGCCGGGTCGATACGCCATCTGTGACACTCTCCACCAATGCAGGATACGAAAAACAATGCAGGATACGAAAAACAATGCAGGATACGAAAAATGCCCCATGAAAATCCGCTCGAAACAAGCCCGCAGGAAGTCAAAAACAGGTTGGATCGGAAAGATGACTTCGTTCTGCTCGATTGCAGGGAACAGGGGGAGTACGATCTGGTTCATATCGAAAACTCCCGATTGCTGCCGATGAGTGAATTGGAAACAAGGGTGGGGGAGTTGGGCGACCTGAAAGAGAAAGAAATTGTCGTGTACTGTCATCATGGTCGCAGAAGTATGATGGTCACAACATGGATGCTCGCTCACGGCTTCTCCCATGTGAAAAGCATGGCGGGCGGAATTGACCGCTGGTCGGAAGAAATTGATCCGAGCTTGCAGCGCTACTGAGAAAACAGTAACCCGATGGTTGCGTTCAGATTTGTGTGCGGAGTTGTGCAGGGTTGTGCGGGTTTGATCTGCCTGCTGGCCGGTGCGTTTCGTGCAACTTGAATCTTGCGAATTTACTGAATCAGGGATGATATCACGTGTGCGGAATTTTGGGAGTTGTTGCGAAGCAGGGATCTGCTCTGGATCTGACCGATTCCGAGCTTGTGGCGATGCGCGATACCATGTTTGCACGCGGGCCGGATGAAGCCGGTCTGGTGCGTATCGAAAATCGTGCGGCGATGGCTCATCGTCGTCTGTCGATCCGTGATCCCGACCAGGGGCAACAGCCGTGGATTTCCGATGATGGGAGATACACACTCATTTACAATGGAGAGTTATACAACACCGACGAACTGGAAAAGGTCACGGCCGCCCATTTTTCCGAACCTTTGCAGACCCACTGTGATACCGAACTGCTGATGCGTCTGTTTCAGGTTTATGGAGCCGAGACGCCTCGATACTTGAGAGGGATGTTCGCTTGCGGATTCTATGATTCAAAATTGGGGCGTCTTACCTTGTTACGGGATCGCTTTGGCATCAAACCACTCTATTATGCCTGCATCGGGAATGAGTTCATTTTTGCCAGCAGTCCGGCCGCGATTTTGAAGCATCCACGGTTTGTCGCTGAACCATATTGGCCTGCGATTACGCACTATCTGCAAACATTGCGAACTGCTTTCGATGACAAAACACCCATCAAGGGGATTCATCAGGTTCCTGCCGGGTGCCTGTTGCAATTGGACGAAGCCGGGCTACAGATTTCCCGCTACTGGAATTATCCCCGTTCTTCCAACAGTGCTTCTTACAGGGAAACGCTTGAATTGTTCGAACAGGTCTTCTCCGAAGCTGTCAGCACCCGGATGGTAAGTGACGTACCGGTGGGGATGATGCTTTCAGGTGGTGTCGATTCATCACTTCTGGGGGTGTATGTCAGAAAAAATCTGGGGAGAGACTTTGTCGCTGAGTGTGGAGTCGGGAACAACGGCTACGCAACGGATGATGAAACGTACGCAAAAATCGCAGCCGGGCATTTGGGATGCCGGTTCCAGACGGTGTCTGTCGATGAGAAAGAATATCGGGAATCGTGGGCAAAATTGATCAGGGAAAACGGATTGCCTCTGGCGACGCCTTCGGATGTGATTATCTATCATCTTGCCCGATCATTGAAAGAGAAGGTGGGGGTTGTCCTTGGTGGCGAGGGAGCTGACGAATTGCTTTGTGGCTATTCCACGCTGCATGGTGCAGGACGGGATTATGATTTATTGCGACAAATTGCCGGGGAACCGGCATCGATATCCCCGGCGTTGCGGAAACGCTTCGCAGACAGCTTCGCCAGAACATATCGGACCGATTCCTTTTCCAGCCTGGCGGAGCATTATTTTGCGCTGGCAAGTTTGATTCCGCCTCAGGGGATAAGCATGTTGCTGAACTCTGGCAGGAATCACGAGGAGGAAATGATCGCCTGTTACAGGAATCTGCTGAAACAGGTTCCTGATTCCGATGACCAGGCTTTTTCCAGTTCGCCGGGACTGGCGGGAATGATCCAATTGCTCCATCGGGTTAATCTGGAGACGTTACTTGCCCGTCTGGATCGTTCAACAATGGCCGCTTCTCTGGAGGCGCGGGTTCCCTTTACCGATCACCATTTGGTAGAAAGGATATGGCCGACTCCATTCGAACATCGCTTTCGCGTTGATCCCAACTCTCCCGACCCGTATCGCTCGGCGGTGGAACTGGATCAACGTGGCGAACTCCAGACAAAACGCATCCTGCGCGATCTCGCTTCCCGAACACTTCCTGAAGAACTGGCATTTCGAAAAAAGCAGAGTTTCCCGACTCCCGTTGCTTCCTGGCTGCAGGATCCGTGGAGGCAATGGAGTGAAAAGTTGATCCTGCAGAATTCCTTTATGCGGGAATATTTCCAACGCAGACCGCTTCAGGAATTGGTGCAAAATCCGCAGGCAGCCGGCATGTGGATCTGGCCCCTGCTGAACCTTGCCCTTTGGAGCGACGAAGTGTTCCGATAGCGGGGCTTCGTAAACAATCACTTCGCGGGAAGCACGCAGTTTTGAGGACACTGCACGGCCGGGAAAAGTCCGCAATCAGGTTCTGTAATCGGCTCCGACGATCAGTGGTTGATAATCAGTGGTTGATAATGAACTCGCTGGAATTAAGATACGCCCACATGACATCTTCAAGCTGTCCTGCGAGCAGGCGTCTTCTTTCAACCGGATTATTCAACCCCTTCAGTTGATGGATCATTTTGCGGAACAGGACAATTTCGCCGGGCTTCGGCTCACGAGACAGAATCGCCAGACAGACTGTTTCAAACTTCTTGAGATCGGAGCCGGTATGTCCAATCAGACTGGCAGTAAAACGGCTCGAATCGGGGGATATCGTCCTGTTGATCAACTCGCCATTCATCATCATCAGGGCCTGGGTGATCGTGCCCTGGAAATGGTTTGATTCGCCATTTTCGTCGTTATCGAGGGACTCGACGAATTGCAATACCCACGATTCCCTGTTTTCAAGGTGACGGTTCCAATCGTCGCTGCTGTGCGGGTAGTTTCCCGAAATTTCAACAAGCGAATTGTAGAGTTGTTCCGGAGACAGAGGTTTGAAATACATGTGCGAAAAGGCGGGTGGGTCGCCCCACTGCGGGGTATCCTGTCGGTTTTCCGGTAGTGGATGACTGGAAAGCCGATACGGTCGGGAAAGGCAAATCCAGCGAACAAGCCGTTTGATGTCGTAACCGCTGGCGACAAAGGATCGCGAAAGCGTCTCGAACAGTTTCGGATGGGAAGGGGGATTGTGCGGGCCGATGTCATCAATCGGGAGCGTGAAGCCGTATCCGAAAAAATGCGACCACGTTCGGTTCACAAAAGATTGTGCAATAAGCGGATCGTCCCCTTCAACCAGCAATTTGGCCAGTTCCTGCCGCCGGATAACGGTTTTGTCATCCGAGACCTTATGGCCATTAAAGCGAGGATAGGCAACCTGCATCAGTCCGGAACGGGTTTCATAGTAAGTTGGGCCACCAACAGGTTGGTCTGTCAGCAGGTAGGCTGTCTGCTGTTGATTCGCATCAGTCGTCATTTGGGGGGCCGCGACGACTTTTGCCTGTTTGAAGAAGCTGTTCAGTTCCCAAAACTGTCGCTGTGTTGTTTCGTAGAACGGGTGTCGGTGGCATTGGGCACACTGGATCTGTGTGCCAAGCAATGTACGAGCCACAAAGGCTGTCGCAGGAACGGCCTGATTGTTCAAATGCGCAACCAGAAAGTTCGCAGGACCATTTTTCTTTGGATCTCCCTGAGCCGAAATCAGATCACTGACAACCAGACTCCACGGGGCGTTTTCAGTAATCGAATGACGGAGGTATTTCAGTAACGCAAGACGATCAACATGTTTGTTGGGGGAACGACCAACAAGCAAATTCGTCCAGCGTGTTGCCCAGCTCATCGCGAATTCAGGAGATTCGAGCAAACGATCCACCAATCTGCGTTCCCGACCCGTTCGCTCATCATTCAGGAAATGGCTGAGTTCTGTCGCCGTTGGAATACGGCCGGCCAGATCAAGATAGACCCGTCTGCACCATTCATGGTCATCCGCAACAGGGGAAGGAGTGATCGATTGGTCGATCCATCCCTGTTTGATTCGTTGATTGATCACCTCAACGATTTGTCGGTCATCTATCAACTGCGGCGCAGAAGGCGAACCAGGTTCGGATGTCTCCTTTTTCGAATCTGCTTGAGCGGTCGAAATCGGATTTGACTGTTGCTCCCATTTGATGTCCGGCAGTTTGGGCGGAAGATCGGGCTCAGCCATCCTCTCAGAGTTCTGTTTATCGCCGGGACTGGGACTGCTATCGTTGCTGACCAATTCATCCGATGTCGCTATATCCGAAGTTACCACTTCGCCGGGCTGATTCTGTTTGACGACCGGATCGTGCTGTTTCGCAGGGGAAAGCGCCCAGAAGCCGGACACCATGAAAGTTAGCAGAAGTGCCGCAACCAGTGTTCCTGCCGTTTTTCGTGATGAATATGACGAAGAAGGCCGTGAGGAAGAAACGAATTCGCTGGTGTCAAGCTCTCCGGTAGTCAGGGAAGAGTTGATCGGTTCCAGAGCCGCCTCGGCAACAAAGGACTCCACCAACTGCTTCAGTCGAGTGTTGTTTTGAAGCTGCTCCTGTTTATTTTCGGTGGGGTTCGCATCGGAAATTGCCAGATCCCAGTGCAAGGTGCTGTGGATATCCAGGTAGCGAATGTAATAATCCCTCGCAGCAGGATCGTTTTTGACAATTCTGCTGATTTCGTCCGCCCCTTTTTGATCAAGACTCTGTTCGCAGAGTTGATCCAGAAGACGTGAAAATCGGGGATATTTCTGAAGAATTTCTTTCATGATCTCGCTACCGCAGCCAACTCCCTTTCTACACATTCCAGCAAAGCCCGTCGAATTCGCCCCAATGACTGATAGACCGAATTGACGGGACGTCCCAATTTTTCAGCCAGCGACTTCCCGCTGACACCCGGTTCATAACGCTGTTGAATCAGTTCCCGATCAGCCGGTTTCAATTTGTTGAGACATTTGGAAAGCGCCACTCTGCGGGCTTCGCTTTTTTCGCCGATCTGTTCGACGGATTTTGCGACCGTTTTGATAAACTCGTCATCGAAATAAACGCGACTCCGTTTGTTTTTCTGGCGAAACTTCATGATCTCGAAACTGGCAATCCGATAAACCCAGGCGATGTAGTTTGTCCCCGGTTCAAAATCTTTCCATTTCGACCAGATGACAACATTCGTGTTCTGAAGCACTTCTTCTGCAAGGTCGGGATTGCCTACCTGCGCCAGAATAAACAGGTAGATCCGTCGCTGAGTCGCGACAAACTGGTCAATAAATTCCGCACCGGGGCCGTCGCTCCGCTCCGGAGTTCCAGTCGTCGTTTTATCATCAGGAAAATCTGTCACACCAATATTTTCTCGAGAGACAACCCTACAGGAGAGACTCCTGCAGAAGACAACCGTGCAGAGTGACGAAGCCGGGGGGCAGCTACCTCCCCCGGCTCGTTTGGAAATCTTTGGCCGAAGCCCTAACCAACAAGCTCTTCGATGGGAGTTCCCCCGTTGGCAATTTTCATCGGGCGGCCACGTTTGGAGGTATGCACGATATTCAGCGGAATTTTGAGGGCCTTGCAAACCGTCGCCCAGATATCACCGGGGAGGTAGCTTTTGCCGAGGATCGCCGTTCCGTCTTTATCGGTTTCACCGACTGCGATTCCGCCATTCAATCCGCCTCCACCGATCATGGCAGACCAGCTCGCGGCCCAGTGATCGCGTCCGGTGTTCTGATTGATGCGAGGCGTTCGTCCAAATTCTCCCATGCAGACGATGACGGTATTCTCGAGCATGCCACGATCCTTGAGATCCTGCGTCAAAGCAGCTATCCCCTGATCGAGCTGCGGGAGTTTCTGGTCGCGAAGTGTATTGAACACATCGTTGTGCAGATCCCACCCACCAAGGTTGACCTCGACAAACGGAACACCGGTTTCAACCAGTCGGCGGGCCATCAATAAACCACGCCCAAAGTTGTTGTTTCCGTAGGCTTCCTGTGTTTTGGGATCTTCACTGGAGACCTGGAACGCTTCCATCTGGCTGGATGTCATCAAATTGACCGCCTTGCCATATACATCCTTGTGAGCTTTGGGTAAATCGCCTCGGCCGGATTTGATAAAGCCATCTTCGATAACATTCCACATCGCGAGCCGTTGCTGTAACCGATCCCTCCTGGAAGAGTTGCGATCGACATTACGGATGTTCCCATTACTGTCGACAACAAACGGAGCGTGTGTCATCCCCAGAAAACCGGCACTGCCCGCTCCACCTCCGACCGAAACGAAGGAAGGAATTTCCAGGTATTTCCGCTTGGAACCCAATTCGTAACTGACAACCGAACCGAACGAGGGGTGAATAACAGTCGGATTGGGCACATAAGCGGTGTGCATGTAATAACGGCCGCGCGTGTGATCAGCCTCCCGCGTGCTCATGGAGCGGATCACGGACAGACTATCCATCTGCTGGGCAATTTTGGGGAGGTGCTCGCTGATTTGCAGATCACCCTTGGTACTGATCGGTTTGAATTCGCCGCCGTTTTTTGAACCCGGTTTCAAATCCCACATATCAATTGTGGGTGGCCCCCCGCTGAGCCAGATCAGAATGCATGCCTTTTCGTTGCGACGGATTTCAGCCGCGTTGGCAGAAACATGATTCAGGAATGAATACGCAGGAACAGTCATCGCGGCCCCTGCGGCAAGGTGCGACATCATGTGACGGCGGTTCATGGTGCCGGGGGGATTTTTCTTCATCATTATTCTCTCCAGTTATCGTTTATAGGTCTGATGCGTTGTAACGCACCAACAGGAATACAGAATTAGTTGCAAAACCTCAGAACACCCGATGCGTCGCACGCACCCGACATCTTTCCGAGAGGAACAAACTTCCCGGCTGGCTATATGTGGCCCGACTACAACTGTTGCTCTGCCAGCATTGCTGGCAAATCTCTTGGTTCTTTGTCAGTGAATCTCTCATTTTTAACGGATAAAAATGAACTCGTTGCTGTTGAGCAGCGCCCAATACAGATCCTGATAGGCGGTCACCGGATCGCGACTGACTCGAAAGAGTTTTTTCACCGCGGTTACGTCACGCCCGGAAGGAGTTCGGCACAACGCTGCCAGGTAAATCTGCTGAATCTTCTTTGTTTCGCGTTCATCACTCTGAACGACGCGGTGGAGCAGACTTCCCGGTTTGCAATCGGTTGCCGCCTCGACCAGTTCGCCGTTCATCATCATCAAGGCTTGCGGAATACTACCATTAAACGTAGTCGCCTCGTCGTTTTCATCAGTTCCGAAAGTTGTCACGAATTGTTGCAACCACCTGTTTCGACGTCGGCTCGATTCCGCGTAATTCGCCTTGCTCATTCCCGCAGCGTTAGCCGCAATCAACAGGGAATCGAACAACTGCTCCGCTTCCATCGATTTAATATAAGCGTGGCTGAACAGGGGCAGTTCGCCGGAAGCCGGATCATCAATTTTGTTTTTGCTGTTGAATTCACTCGAAAGCTGATAGGCCTCGCTGTTGGCGATCCAGCGGATCAGCATTTTCAGGTCGTAATCCGACTCGACAAATTTTTCTGTGAGAAAATCGAGTAACTCCGGATGCGAAGCAGGGTTGTGAGGGCCCATATCATCGACAGGTTTTGTGAACCCGAACCCGAAATAGTGCCCCCACATACGATTCACCATTGCCTTGGCGAGATGATGCTCGGGATCATTCACAACAGATTTTGCCAACGCCACCCGTCGGTCTTCTACGTCGCTGGTATCGACCTCCTTGCCGAAGAACTTGGGATAGGCAACCTGCATCAGGCCGCTACGTTTTTCAAAGAAAACCGGCCCTTCCACATTTCGGACGACAATTTCCGAATAGTCATCGACCTGCCGCCCGGTTTCCGGGTCAAGTTTTCGGTGATCGACCCGACGCGCCTGTCTGAAAAAACTGTTGAACTCCCAGAACTGATTCTGTTTCCAGTCGTTAAAAGGATGGTTATGACACTGAGTGCATTGAACTTGAACGCCGAGAAAAAGTCGTGTCGTTTTGGCCGTTGCCTGGACTCCCTCATCCCGCATGGTCATTTGAGCCAGCAGATAATTGACGGCTCCGTTTTCATCGTAGCGGCCCTTGGCAACCAGAATATCGTAAACAACATCGTCCCAGGGGCGGTTCTTCGCAAATGCCTCGCGCAGAAACTTCTGCATCCCCTCACGCGAAGTTCGCCGGGGGGTTTGACGCCCAATCAACAGATTTGTCCAGATTGTTGTCCAATTATGCGTGTAGTCGTCGTCTTCCAACAGTTGATCAATAATCCGGGCTCGCTTGTCCGGGTCTTTATCTCTCAGAAAGGATTCTGCAACTTCCAACGGCGGGATATGCCCAACGGTATCGAGATAAACCCGACGAAGCCAGGCGGCGTCTTTGGCCGTTTTGCTTGGAGTGACCTCGTTATCTTCCCAGCCCTGACGAATGAACTTGTTGATCTCCTTCACTATTTCCTGATCGTGCTTGTATCGGTAGCCTTTCTCCTTTCCGCGAGCGCCCACGACGGTGCTCGAAGACAGGATCACTCCAACTGCCAACAAGGTAACGGACAACAGATTCCACTTCGTTTTGTTCATTGACTCTCTCGTTGATTCGATAACATCAATACAGCACGCGTCAGACCGGAAATATACCAGCCACGCCGAACCCGTGGGACTTCGAACTCGTCTCACACCTACTGACCTCCATTATTACAGAAACATTCGATGAAAAGCAGTTCGATTTTCAGAATAACGCGGAGTTAAGGTCTGAAAAGCCCTGATTTGCCTGGGACGGGTACAATAGTATATTCCCCCGGCATGTTTTTTTTCAAAAATTTCCATTCTTCGAAAAACGCTATTCACACTCGCCTTGCTATCTGGTTACCCTCTTCTTTCCAACGGTGCAGTCGTGGCGGTAGTGCCGGTTGTGCGGAAAAGGAAGTGGGCATAATGATATTATCTGTACGTGGTGTCAGTTTCTTCGGTTGAGGAATTTTCACACACCGGGAGGATGCCCCATTTGACCTATATTGCCTTGTCGTTATTCCTGTTTGGACATTCTTGTAATTTTGCGATTCGGAATAACGAAAAAGGCTTGTAATTTCCAAACTACCCCTAACATGCACTGGTATAAGTTGACAAATAACTGAACCGATAGGGGGCGTTCTACGGTTTTCGCTTCGAACTGTGTGCAGCATGCACCGGTTGATGTGTCACGTTTCTGACTGGGCGTTTCGTAATTGAAATGTGCCGAGTGGCGTTCGACATCAATTCGGGAGTTTGACACCAAGCGATCTCTGGGAGCGTTTCCGTCTGAAGAATTATCCGGTTTTTTCGAACACCGGAACTATCGTTTTTTTGATTTATTGATCTGACAACAGAAATCCCGCCTCGTGTCCACAAGGAGAGAACAAACATGCTTCAGGCTGCCATGAGCGCCAAGCGTCTGCTTTCATCGATTGATTTGCCTGCCTACGCCTTCATTCCAGGTACATCATTGCCTCACCCGATACGCGATCCCAGGGGGCATAGCTATGGCCGGAAACGGGTTTCCCCTCCAGCGTTGACCAATGATAACTGGTCCACACACAAGAATTATCTGGTTGGGCTGGATCTTTTCAACTACGGCTACTACTGGGAAGCTCATGAGGAGTGGGAGCGTCTTTGGAAATCTTCCGGCCCCGATTCCCTCACCGGACGTTTTCTCAAAGGGTTGGTCAAGCTTTCTGCAGCGGGTGTAAAAGTTCGTGAGGGAAGCATTCACGGTGTCCGTCGGCACGCTGCTTCTGCTGGTGAAGTTTTTGCTGATGTCGCTGCCGAGGCTGATCTCGACCACTACTGCGGCCTGGAATTCACCGTCCTTCAGTTTGCCGCTGATCGCTCCGCCCAGTTGAATTACAAGGGGTCGTTCGAAGTTGGCCAACCGGTGAGAGTCTTTCCCTTCGTGCTGCAGCCCGAAATGGAAGCGATTGACTGATTTCCTGCCGGTCAGGTGTGGAACCCGTCCCGACTTTTTTGTTCCGAGTGGCCCGGTGTTTCGATAACATCCGGAACATCCGGCTACTCGATCCGGGGGATGCGGTTGCGTGCTACCTGGCCGAGTCCAGTTTTTCATCCAATTGCCTGACGGTGGAAACGATTGTTTCTTCGATCGTCGGTTTGAACGGGCCTGGGAAGCGGGTGTAACGCATGGCACCGCCCGCTTCGTAACCACCTTCGCTGATGACACGGGCTGAAGGGACGTAGCCGAACACATCGTTGGAGTAAGCGGCGATCCAGATGAAATCTCCCTGCATTTCCTTTTTCAATCGCAGACTGTAGTCGATCGTTACCTCACCGGCGAGCGCAACCAGCTTGATGTTGCCGATGTGTACCACCTGCACCATGTACGGGTAGGTCGTACGGATTTCTCCTTTGGTTTCCAATTCTTTCAGCAATGCGGTGCCCCGGATTTTGTCGTATTTATTCCCGGAGGCGGCGAGTGCAAGCAATTCTTTTTTTGTTGGAGGCGGCGCGAACTCAATCTCGACACTTGCCAGTTCGGCCTGCAGTTTTCCGGCGACCGGTTTGTCGTAGGTTTGCAAAGCTGCCTCGACACCGTTGGCGAGCGCTCGTCCATGCTGGGCGGCCTGTCCCTCTTTTCCGCGTGGATAAGGGTTCTGGTCACCGCCGCAGCCCATCAGAAATAATGCCGTGGTACCGGGGTGGTCGGCTTCAATAAATTTCTGGGCGAAACCCGCATAATCCCCGCTGAACTGATAGAACCCCATTGTTGTGTTATGGCACGCATAGCCAAATAAAACCGCTTTCAGTTTCTTCTGGGGCGTCATCACCTTCAGTACCGGCACCTGGTGATCAACCGGCCCATCCGGATAGGGATGATTACGGACTCCCTTCGCCGTCGGTGTTCGACGATTCATTGCGAAACCAGCCCGTCCGAATGTGTAGGAGAGAGAAGCCGGTTCGAGATCGTTCAGAGCCCGATCGACAAGTTCGAGCAACTTTTTTTCCAGATTCCGCGTATAAATTCGAGACGCGCCAAGGATGGCGGAATCGATCGTTTCCCCTTCAACACGTTCATAGCGAATTTCCGGGCCGCAATGGGTATGTGAGGCGTTGAGCAGCAGCGCTGAAGGAGGCAGATGGAATTTTTTGACAAAAGCGGCTTCGACATTGAACCGCAACATGCGTGGAATGCCGATCAAATCGGTCGTCACAATCACAAAACGCGAACCATCTGCATCTTCCAATGCGAGCGCTTTGGCAAACAGATCCAGCTTGACGCCCTCGGAGGGCCTGTTCCTGCTGGCATAGCCAGCCATCCACATCGGTTTCTCAGGTGTGATTTTGACGCGCGCAACGCCTGCTTTCCAACTGCCCGAATTTTCCGCCTGGCTGTTTTGAGCGGAGAAAAACAGACAACAGGAAAGAGTGAAAATGAAAGCAAGTCGCCCAGTTATCTGTTTGGCAAGCATTGGATTCGTTCCTTGTTGGTTCGGAAGGAGATGCCCTCGGCGGAGTCGATTGAAATGGAGGATGGAAATATCGAAATCATGTTAGCCGGTTATCATCACGCCCCCCCTGCGGGCGTATACCGAGTTCGTGACTGCATCGATTTCCCCGCCAGTAACTGACCAGTCACTTCAGTAACTGAATTGACCGAAGCAGTGAAGATTGAATCATATCAATGGAATTGTATATGAAATCCTGGCGACAGGTAAAGAAAATGGGAAGGCTCCCAAAAATAATTTTCCAGAACAATTCGGTTCTGCTGATGCTGTTCCTGGCGGGATCGCAGAGGCAGGTATCAGCCTGTTTGCCAGAGGGAAAGAATCGGTGATCTGCTATCCGTTTCGGCAGGTAATGAGGCAGGCATGGCGGGATCACTTTTCTGCGGGGGGAAGTTCTCAAAATATTTGAATTTCGAAGAAAATTTTGTTGACAATTTTCCGATTTACATCAAGAATCTAAAACTGAGAGTCACACAGATTCCTACCATAATTTCTCGCACGGAATTGCCTTGCAGCCGATGGCAGTCGGGTTGTGCTTTTATTCTGCCGTTTTGCAAGGCAACCTCGGACACTGTTTCCCACCTGTCTTTGAGAGAGGCTTTCAGGTCGGGGCGAGTGGTGTTTCGCAGAGG
>JALTOP010000032.1 GCA_027000105.1 Planctomycetaceae bacterium
GGTATGCCTTTCCCTCGCATCAAAGGGCAGGAGTACGAATTGTCGAACCACTTGCCCCTGGCGATCATGTGGAGAAGGGGGATTGCAAAGCCGGGGCGTACAATTGATGATTACGTCAGCTTCATCGATTTCGCACCGACATTTCTGGAACTTGCCGGGCTGGATGCAACACAAACCGGAATGCAACCAATAACCGGACGCTCGCTGGTGGAAATTTTTCAATCCGAAAAATCGGGGCGCGTGATTCCGCAACGGGATTTCGTTCTCATCGGCAAGGAAAGGCACGACGTCGGTCGCCCGAACGATTGGGGGTATCCGATTCGCGGGATTGTCAAAAACGGAATGCTGTTTTTAATCAACTATGAAACGTCCCGCTGGCCAGCCGGGAACCCGGAAACAGGATATTTGAACTGTGATGGCAGTCCGACAAAAACGGCAATTCTTGATGGACGAACGCAACCGGGAATGAACCAATTCTGGCAACTCTGTTTCGGGAAACGACCATCGCAAGAACTTTATGATGTGAAAAACGATCCCTACTGCATGAATAATCTGGCGAATAGTCCCGATTACCAGAGGCAGCTTTCGGAATTGAAATCCCTCATGTTCACTCGTCTGAAGCAACAAAAAGACCCGCGTGCTCTGGGGCATGGCGAGGTTTTCGAAAAATATCCTTATGCCAACACAAAAGAGAAAGATTACTACAATCGTTACATGAAGGGCGAAAAGATCCCGGCCGGATGGGTCAACCCGGGTGACTACGAAGAAAAGCCGCTCGATTGAAGTGAAAAAGCCCTTTGATTGAATAGATCATGCGGATAAAGGTGATTCCCGGAAACTCGAAACTCTCGAGCCGCTTTAGCGATTATCGCTCCACGGGTTCCACAAGGCGTCGGGATGCTTCTTCTTGAAGGTGTCGAGATTGGCTTCGATTTCTCCCATCACTTCCAGATCGGTGTAAAACATCGAGCCCAAGTCGATACCAAGTTCTTCCCGCTGTTTGATCCGCTGACTCATCGCCGGTTGATCGGCGATCCAGGGGAAAACACCCAGCCAGAGAACCGCAATCACGGCCAGGCAGCCCGCCAGTTGCAGGATGCCCCGAAGCTGATTTGGGGAAGAATTCGGGGCCATCATAACGCTCCCAGTTTCTGCAGCGATTCCTTGAAGACCACTTCAAACATCAACCAGGCCATTGCAAAAGTGAGGATCAGATTCAAGGATTGACCGGTAACATACAGAATCAGCGGCTTGCCCCCTTTCAGAAATTTCGCCAATTCCTTGAAATTTGTTTCCAGGCCGATACTGACAAACGCCAGGCAGAAGAACCAGCCTCGCAACGTTTTCGTGCTCGTCTTGACCATTCCTTCCACAATGTAGCTGCCATTTTCCATTGTTGAATGCAGGATGGTAAAAACGAGCGAAGCGGCGGCAAAACCGAGAACGAATTTCGGAAAACGTCGCCAGATTTCCGAAGCATCCGGGCGAATATCACTTTCCCCTTTTTCAACCACGCTGACCCAATAAACGGCAACGCCAAACGCGGTCACGCCAATCAGAATGTTCTGGATCATTTTGATTGTGATCGCAACTTCCATCGCGCGATCACCCAGCAATGCCCCGGCGACGCCAACAGCTCCGGTTGAATCGATCGTTCCGCCGAGCCACGCTCCGCCAAGTTCCGGGCTGAGCCCCAGAACTTTAATCACAGCCGGAAGCACAATCATCATGATCACGGTAAAGGAAAGAGAAAGTCCGATCGCGAAAGAGAGTTCTTCCTTCTTCGCTTTACAGGCGGCCGCGGTCGCAATCGCGGCCGAAACTCCACAGACAGACATATCCGCAGAGATGACCATGTTCAGCGATTTCGATTTCATTTTGAGGACTTTTTGCCCGAACGCATATGTGCTGATCAGAACAATCGGCGTCACAATCCATGCCACACAAATTCCGGGAACGCCCAAGGCAATCAACTTGGTGAAGAGCACACCCGCCCCGAGCAGGACAAGTCCGGTTTTGATGTAGAATTCCGTCAGTAAGGCAGGTTTGACAAACCCCGGCGTCCCCACCGTATTGCTGATTAAAAGACCAATCCCGAGTGCCCAAAGTGCGTATTCCAGATTGTATTGCTTGGCGACCACCTGCCCGGTCAGTACATAGGCAATGGTGGCGAGTAAAAAGACGAACCAGAACCCCTTCAGGAAACCGACCAGCGATTTTTTCATGCAGAATGTTCCGATGCCGAACAGCAGCATCGAAACGACAAACGCACCCACAATTCCCGGAACGAGATTATATCCGTTTTCCCCGGTGGTATAAATGGAATCGATCGGATTGTCTTTCCATTTACCCGGCTTGGCAAGATACGCTTTAAGTGGACTGGTCAGTTTGAATTTTTTGCCGGTCTGTTTTGCCTGTTCAATTTTTGCTGAAAGATCATCCGGCACACTGGAGACCATCACCAAAAACGCAACAGCCAGAATCGTCGCCCCGATCCAAACCGCCCACCAATCTTCCGAGTAGCGAAATTCATGAAAAAGGGAGCGGGGGGCAGAAGTAACCGTTTCAGGTTCCGGAGTGTTTTCTGACATGAGAATGCTGCCAAGGTAAGAGGATCAGAAAAAGAACGAACCAACGACCTGTCTTTCCAACAGATTCGACACAGGCAATTTGCCAATAGGACAGACGCCGCCAACAGGGACATATTAGCTTTGCTCCCCTATTCAGGCAATTGAAGCCCCTGTTCATTGATTTCAAACGGCACAATCGATTCGTCACAGGCACTGCCGCGATGTTTGGCCACGTACAGCGCACGTCCCATTTTCATCCCCTCCCGGGTTTTTCCCATCAAAATAATCGTGTTGGCATTGGAAAGAATATCGCCGGAATCGAGCGGGCGGGTGATCAACTCATCCAGCATCGTTTCTTTTGTCGTGCACAAAATGAGGCAGCCAATTTGGCTTCGATCGTAATGATGCTGTTTGACCTGCTGTTCGTATTTGCGAAAATGGACACGCAGCAAATCTCGCGCAACCCAGTCCGCCTCCTTTTGCAGCAGTTGATGATAGATGTACTCAAACAGGTCAAATTGAAAGGAATCGCTTGGTTTGTCGGTCGGTTCGACACCATCAATCACGCATCGCCGAGCACCATGAATGAAGTTGCCATAGAAAAAGCGGATCGTGATATCGAGCTTGCGTGTCAATTCTGTCTGCCATTCGCGATATTCGTCGGTATCGAGATCGCCCCGGGTGACCCGTTTCCCTGAACGCTGGAAAGGATGCAAAACATCGAAACGGCTTTGCTCTCTGTCCCAGATCGAAGCGGAATCCTTCAGCGGTTCCAATGGCATCTCCCGCAACGACCAATTCGACAGACGGGAGGCATACTCCAGATGATTTTGTGAATCGCCTCGCGAGGTCATATCGAAAAAGAAGCCCGGTTCTCCCTCCTGCTTTCTTCCCGCGTTGGCGTACTGGATGCCCAATTGCGATTTTCCGATGCCCGTTGCCCCAAGAACAACCGTCAGCTTGCCGGGAAGCAGGCCGCCGCCGAGCATGTCATCCAGTTTCAGGATTCCGGTTGATAGGCGTGGCGTTGGTGACTGGCTCGGCATACATAACCTCAGAAGTGAAGCTCAATGGTGATAGTTTAGCTGGTGATAGATTAAGCGGTGATAAAGCAAGCGACAGGCACAGGTATCATGCCCGGTTGTTGCGATGCGTCAATACACCCGGGGCCATCCTATTTATTCGCATTTCTCAAATCAAGTCGACTCGAATCTGTTTGAACCGGCTGAGAGCGGGCGCATCGCCGGAACTAATAGGCATCCCGTGCAGCAGATGTATCGCCGGGTAATCGGGTTGCCGCACCAGCCTGTTTGTCGTCGATCACCGTGTGATCGTTGCCGAGATGCTCTTCGCTGGTGATGGCTGCCAACGAGGAAGCGACATTGGCGGGAATGCGCTGCAGATAATGTTTCTTGCGGGGATCGGCCAACCGGAACGAAGCCTGGTGTGTCCGCTTGGCGATTAGTTCCTGGAAGTTGATATGAACTTTCTGAGCTTTTGCAAAAGGTGCAAACGCGGCGGCGAGTTCCGCACCGGTCTGATAGCGGTCTTTCGGATCCTTTTCCATGCAACGGTGCACAATCGCTGCAATCTCCGCAGGAACATTCGGATTCAGATCGGTAATGCGCGGCGGTGGCAACTTACGGTGGGCGCGGATTTTATCACTGCTTCTATCAGCCGGGAAAGGAAGTTTTCCCGTCAAGGCAAGGAACAGGGCGCAACCCAATCCGTAAAGATCGGCTCGTCCATCGACAGCGTAACTATCGTAGGACTGTTCAGGCGGAATGTAGTCAGCGGTGCCGAGGCAATCGTTCCCCATCTGCTCGGCAAGCTCATCTTCGACAGGGTCATTCCCGAGAAGAACCAGCCCGAAATCGCAAACCTTGACCTGACCGTTTGCGCCAATCAGCAAGTTGGAAGGTTTGACATCCCGATGCACCGAACCGGCCTGGTGAATATGGTGCAACGCCTTGGCCGCCTGTAAACCGATGTTGCAGACGAAACCGGGATCCAACGGCCCGTCCCGCTGAACCAGTTCCTGCAGATCGATTGATTCAAACAATTCCAGAAGCAGATATTCAACATCGCTACGGTATTGGTATTCAAGAACACTGATGATATTCGGGTGTCTGTATCGTCCCCCCGCTTCTCCTTCAAGCAGAAAACGGGTTCGCAGTTCCTGCTGCTCGACGTTCGGATGATTGGCCCGCCGCATCAACACTTTTAACGCAAACTTTTCCTGTGTCCGGGAATCTTCTACCGCGTATAGCCAACCCATCCCGCCGGTTCCAAGAATTCCGATAACGCGATAATCGTCGATGAAGAAACCTTCACGCGAATGATCCTTCACCGTCGTTTCAAACTTGAACGTGAAAGAGCCGACCTTCAACTCGTCACCATCATGCAGACGGGTACTTCGAATTTTAATTCCGTTGACAAAAGTGCCTGTGCGGGAACGAAGATCCCAAATCCGGAAACCGCGTCCATCCAACGTGAGCACACAATGCGATGGCTCGACCTGAGAGGAGATCAATTGAAGATTGCACGAATCATGTGAGCCAATGAGCGTGGTCGTGCGCAGCACATTCTTCTTGATGGTCTCCCCCCGCGGTGTCTGATGCACCAGAAAGGCGGAATCCTTGACCTCTTCCCGTTCCAATTGGGAAGCTGGAATGTCATAGTCAGTCTGTTCGGTCATCAATCCGCGGCCCCGTTGAAAAGGATTGATAGAGAAGTCCCGGCTGTTACCGACAGGCAATCAGCCTGGAACGGATACGACTTGTTGTCAATTTACTGCCGAGAATCGGATCATCAACAAATTTTTCACGAATGTTCGATAAGAATTGCCCGGTGATCGATAGACGCCAACCCGCACGCTGCTCCGGTGAACAATCCCTATTTCAAGGGTAAAATTCCACCGGCTGCGCCCACCACCTCCCCCTAAAGGATAACTCCTGTTGCGTTGTTATATCAAACGAATTTCATGCGAAAAGCCCAGAATACAGAATCTCGCCCAAAGAAATCAAATTTGCGATTGACGGAGAATAAGCAAGAAATAAACCGATAAACACTTGTTTCTATCGGTCCGTTCGGGTTAAATGGCTCGTGATTTCGTTTTTGGTTAAAGAGCGTTCCCGTCGCGATATTCTTTCCCGTCGAGCTTCTTTTCTTGATTTTGGTTCGTCCGTCTGTATTAATACTCTGATAATTGTATTGATTCCGTCATGAATTCCATGTGCGGATATCGTCTGGATATCTGAAAACTGTTCTTCGGATCGAGTAGTAGAACAGGCCATCCGGGATGGGAGTCTCGATGTCTGGTTGGGGCGATTTTTACAGTTATTGCAGTTTCAGGCGATTGTTCTGTTTATACTTTCTGGTCTTTTTCTTTAGGATGTTCCTGTTGGGAATGTCTCTCCAGTTACAGCGACGATAGAAAATGAGATTGAGTTTCCGGTTTCGATTATCGATGCTAGATCTGGGAGTCAGGGTTTTTCTGGTGTAGAACATTTACTTGTGTTTTATTCCAAACGAATCGTGATTTCTGAAGAGAACATTTATTTTCACCTTTATTTTCAAAGGGAGCCTCAACATTCCTGGCCCTCTTGTGAAGAACGCTCAAGTGCGGGAAGACGAGATTGTCTGCCTTGCTTTTGGTGAGGGGGCTTTGGGCAAGAGGTGGTTGAAATTGGAAGTTCCTTCAAGTGAATGAAAGGCTTTCCCGGTTTTGGCGGTGGAAGTCTGGTTTCTCGGGCATGTTTGCCTTCTGTGTGAGTTGGCAGTCGTGTTACCCTTTTTTGTTTCTCCAAGTGATACCTAGAACTGGAAAAGTGCCATGGCGGCTTCAGCAGGGCGAGTTACAGGCGTGCATATCTGGTTGTTCTTTTTTGGTGCGGCAACGGCTGTGTTCGCAGGAATGTGGTACATTCAGCTCCGTGAGCGCGAGGAGCTTGTTGCTGCCAAGAAAGCGGCGGAGACGACTGCTTCCCAAAGTGAGACCGCATTGCGAAGCCGATTGGAAGAGATCGATGCGCTGCTCACGTTGATCGGGCACAAATTCGACATCAACCAGATCGGCGTTGGGGAACTCGATAACAAAACCAAGGTTATCGGTGCCATGATGGACGACATTCGAACCTACGGCGGCGACGTTGCCCAGGAAACCTACGCTGCAACGATTGTCGCCTTGAGGAACGAAGTGGACAATCTGAGCAAAAAACGTGACCAGATTCAAAACGAACTGGTACAGCAGCAAAACGAATATCGACTGTTGCAGGAACAGTGCAATACGCGGGTTGAAAGTTTCCAGGCGGCAACGAACAAGGCAAACAGCGATTTGCAGGATCAGATAAAATCGTACGAAGAAAATATTGCAACCAAAGACGCCGAGATTGCAGAGTTACGGGCGAATTATGCGGAAATCCAGCTCGAAAAGGAACAGGAGCAGGAGGCATTTCAGGCTCAGATAAAAAAACTGAAGAGCAAAATCAGCGCCTTGACCCAATTGAATATCATCCTGAATGAAAAACTGGACAAGATTGAACAGGTCAGCTTTGAACGACCCGATGCAACGATTGTCAATGTTGATATCGCTACGAAGCTTGTCTGGTTGAATATCGGTTCCCGGGACAAACTGCAACCCCAGATTACGTTCAGCGTTTACGACAAAAACAACAAGGGTGTTGGACGTTCCAGCGAAGATATCAAGGCTCAAATTGAAGTGACGCGTGTTTGGCCGGATCGGGCGGAAGCGAGAATCATCAAGTCTGACGTTCATCGGCCGGTTGCCCCTGGCGATGTTGTCTACTCTCCATTGTGGGAAGCGGGGCGTTCCTACAACTTCTCGTTCGTCGGGTTGATTGATCTGGATGGGGATGGAATTTACGATCGCGAACTGTTGCACGATTTGATCGCTGCCAACGGGGCGGAAATTGATAACGAAGTGGGCGACGATGGCGAATGGATCGTTCATCGAGGGATCAGCGTCAACACGAAATTTCTGGTCGTCGCCGAAATCCCTGACCCTTCTAAAACCAAACGGGAAGACGAAAAGGAAAGATTCACAAAAATTGCTGAAAAATACTCGGAACTGAAAGAAGCCGCCAGAGAGCGGGGAACGAGAATTGTCAGCCTGACCGATTTCCTTTCCTTTATCGGGTTCAAACCGCAAAGACGCCTTTACATTCGCGGTTCTGGAGGTCGGGGTTATGTGCTCAAGGCAGGTTCCCGCAGCACCGGTGTCAATGAAAATCTGGGGAACCGAAAGTCAACCGGACGGGTTTCGGAAGTCTTCAACAGCAAGAGAACCGGACAGAAGAAATCGAGCGGCAAAACAAGCGGAGCCTATCGTCCGTAATGGTTTGCTGAGTGCCGAATGTGCACGGTGTCCTGACGCCGGCAGGTTAATAGGCAAAAGGCAGGGATTCAGTCTTTTGCGAAGATGTTTCGTAAACGGTAACGAGCTCTTTTCGGACGAAGTGCAGCCTGCTTCGAAGAGGGCGGCACCCGCACTGTTCCCTGTACCATGTGCTCTGTCCCCGCCGGTGTTTCTGGTGATCCGGGAGATGGGCAGCGTGGTTATCGGCTGTGTCCCGGCTTTGATGCATTCTGGTTGAGCCATTCGACCAATTGCTCGGCGACATGGGTTTTTGTGCCAGACCAGGACGCGATAGTCGTTCCCGTTTCGTCAAGTAACTCAACGCTGTTTTCTTCCGAAGCAATTGCTTCGGGGCGGTTCAGTACGATCCAGTTGCAGTTTTTTCGGCGAAGCTTCTGCAAAGCGTTTTCGCGTTCGTTCTGTGCCTCCAGAGCGAAACCGAGGATCCAGTGGGAATCCTTCTGTTTCCCCAGAGCAGCGAGTACATCATCGGTTTCGATCATTTCCAGAGAGATCGGAGAACCGGTTTTCGACATCTTTCCTTCAATGCGCCGATGCGGTTTGTAATCGCACACTGCCGCTGCGGCAATCACACCATCGCAATGAGGGAACAGTTCCTGACAGGTATGCATCATCTGTTCGGTTGATTCCACGGCATGAAATTCCACGCCGACGGGAGGAGTCAGCGAAACCGGGCCGCTGACAAGAACCACTTCATGACCGGAATCGAGAATCGCTTGGGCAATCGCGTAGCCCATGCGGCCACTGCTCGCATTGGAAATGTAGCGGACGTCATCAAGATATTCCCGGGTTGGGCCAGCCGTTACCAGAATCCGCATCATTCACCCCTTTTCGTAAATTCGACATCGATGATTTCATTCCCTTCGTCATCGACGCGCGGGGGGCCTTCTTCAAAGGGTGAGTCGGCGGAAGAAGATTCAAACGGTGAATAGCCCCGATATTGAAATTGTTCGTAAACCGTAAATTTCGCCTTGTGCATAATCGTCTGACGGATCGCTTTTCGTACGAGGGATCGAAAGGGAGGCCAGAGCAACAGAAAACCGACCATATCGGTCAAAATACCGGGGGTGATCAACAAGGCTCCCGCGACCAGGATCATCGCGCCATCGAGCAGGGAATCGGTTGGCGGTTTTCCTTGAGACATTTCTTCGCGAATCTGTTGCATGATCATAAAACCCTGCCAACGGACCAGCATCGTGCCGATCAGGCCAGTAAACAGGATCAAGGCAATCGTAAAACCCCACCCGTGCAACGAGGCCAGCTTGATCAGCAATACCAACTCGACAAAGGGGATCAGAGTGAATAATAGAAACAGGCGTAAAAACAAACGAATTTCCTCCGATCAATTCCGGATTCAACACTCCCTCATATTTTCAAGGGAGAAGAAAGTTCAATTTCCGGGTGAAATGGATTTCAAGTCCATAGGTGTCGACAACATCCACAAGCGTCGGAGACAGAATGAGAAACGGAACTTACCTTTTCCACTGTGGCGAATGTTGGGCAAGTATTGTCTTCGATCATCAGACAACGCTCAATGTTTGTGCTCTGTCGATTTCAATTATCATTTATCGTATTGTATTATTCGTTTCGCAGCCTTTGTGTCGTTATCCATTGTTCGCATTGGCTTGTCTGTCTTCAAGTCCCGGTTTGTGAAGCAGGGCTTGTCGATTGTTCTATTCTCGCGAGGAGAGTTGTTTCTGGGCCACGGCAATCGCCTTCAGTAGCCCTTGAGCCTTGCTGAGTGTTTCACGGTATTCTGTTTCCGGATCGCTATCGGCCACCAAACCGCCTCCGGCCTGGACGTAGACTTTGCGTCCCTGTTTGACCATTGTTCGCAGGGCAATGCAGGTATCCATATCTCCTGTGAAGTCGATATAACCCACGGCACCGGCGTACGGCCCTCGACGGTTTTTTTCAAATTCATCGATGATTTCCATCGCGCGGACCTTCGGGGCTCCCGATACCGTTCCCGCAGGTAGTGCAGCCCGCAACGCATCCAGCGCCGTCAGTCCCGGTTTCAGTTGACCGGTCACATTGGAGGTAATATGCATCACGTGGGAGTACCGTTCGACAACCATCACATCGTTCAGCTCGACGCTTCTGTATTGAGCAACCCGACCGACATCATTACGAGCCAAGTCGATCAGCATGACATGTTCGGCCCGTTCTTTCGGATCGGCTAACAGTTCCTCCTCAAGCTGTTTGTCCTGCTCCGCATTCTCCCCCCGTCTACGGGTGCCCGCCAATGGGCGAACCGTCACTTTTCCATTTTCGACACGCGTCATAATTTCCGGCGAACTTCCGATCAGGTTCGCATCCGGTGTCATGACCAAAAACATGAACGGGCTGGGATTCACAACCCGGAGAGCCCGATAGATCGCCAGTTCGGAGGCATCGGTTTCAATTTGCAGTCGTTGAGATGGGACGACCTGAAAGATGTCCCCCGCCCGGATATACTCCTTGCATTTTTCGACAACATCCTTGTATTCTTCCTGCTGAAAATTGGAACTCCATTCCAGAGGTTCGTCTTCTGTCAGATCGATATCTTCAGGCGGGATCGGGTGTTTGTTTGTGGCCAGTTGTTCGCAGAGAAGATCGACTTTGCCGACTGCCTGTTCGTAAGCCTGTTTCAGGTCGCCCTGGTCTGTCCTGGCCATCGCGACCACTGTGACCGTTTTCTGAATATGGTCGAAGATGACCATCTGATCGTAAAAACCGAACAGCAGATCCGGAATGTGGCGGTCATCCAGTGGAGCGTTGGGCAGGTTTTCGGTATAGCGTACGACATCGTAGCCGGCATAACCGACCGCTCCGGCACAAAAACGGGGCAGATCGGGATGCGGGGCCATGCGATATCGGGCAAGCACTTCATCCAGCAGTTCGAGAGGATCCTCCCGTTTCAGTCTTCGAGTCTCATTTGCCTCGATCACCTCAACATCATGACCCGAAGCCTTGATGACCGCAAACGGATTGGTCCCCAGAAAGCTGAATCGTCCGATGCGCTCCCCGCCAACGACCGATTCGAACAGGAAGGAATACTCACCCTTTTCGATCCGGCGATACGCTTCAACGGGAGTGAGAGAATCGGAAGTCAATCGGCGATACACGGGGACGAGGGGGAATTCGGCTGCCTCTTTGCAAAAAACGTCATATTCGGGATGGTGCTTCATCGGACTGTATTGCTACTGTATTGCTATCGAAAGGAATTTGCGATCAGTTCGTTATCGATTGAAAACACCGTTTGGAAAACTCGGAACGAACCGGCCGCGTCAGGGATCATCTTGCATATTCAATCGAGCGGATTTCCCGCATCACGGCCACTTTTACCTCGCCGGGGTAGGTCAAGTTGTCTTCAACCGCCTTGGCGATATCCCGGGCCAGCGAAGCGGCCTGCCGATCATTCACTTCACGCGGATCGACGATCACCCGTACCTCCCGGCCCGCCTGAACCGCGTAACATTGTTCAACGCCGGGGAAGCCGCAAACAAGTGTCTCGAGTTCTTCAAGACGTTTCACATATTTTTCGAGGGTCTCCCTTCTTGCCCCCGGTCGGGCGGCGGAAATGGCATCCGCGGCGGCTACCAGTACGGTGTAGATGTATTCCGGACGAATATCATCGTGATGACCGGCTGCAGCGTGAACCACTTCTTCCGGTTCGTTGTACCGTTTGAGCAACTCCGCACCGATAGCAGGATGCCCCCCTTCCATTTCGTGATCGGCTGCCTTGCCGATATCGTGGGTAAATCCGCAGCGTCGAGCCAGTTCGCCATCAAGTCCGAGCTGCTCAGCCATCATGCCGGTCAGGTGGGCCACTTCAATCGAATGACGCAATACGTTTTGGGAATAACTGACGCGGAAATTCATCCGCCCCATCAGTTGAATCAACTTTTCATGCAGACCGAGCACACCTGCTTCCTGAGCCGCTTCCTGACCGAGTCGCATGATGCGTTCATCAATTTCCTTCTGACATTCGGCCACAATCTCCTCGATGCGGGTCGGGTGGATGCGGCCATCCTGAATCAGTTTTCGCAGAGCCATCTTGCCGACTTCACGTCGCACACTGTCGAAAGAGGAAACGATAACCACACCGGGTGTATCGTCTACAATCACATCGACACCGGTCAGTTTTTCGAAGGTTCGGATATTGCGTCCTTCGCGTCCGATAATTCTTCCCTTCATTTCGTCACTGGGAATATCGACACTGGCGACGGTCGTTTCAGAGGTGTGGGCGGAAGCATAGCGTTGAACGGCCATCCCGATTATTTCCCGGGCGATCTCGTCACACTTTTCCTTGACCTCCGCCTCGTGCTTCATGATCAATTCACCGGTTTCGTTGCGGAGTTCCGCACCGAGCCGACTCAGTAACCGCTCGACCGCCTCTTCCTTTTTCAATCCACTGATCTTGTAAAGCTCTTCCTGCTCCTGCTTGATCACTTTTCCCAGTTCGGCTTCTTTGCGTTCAGCCGCCTTGAGCCGTTCGGTCAGGCGGGCCTGCATTGTTTCAACCATCCGTTCCCGCTTATGCACATCTTCTTGAATTCCTTCGATGAGCGCTTCCCGTTTATCGAATTTCCGTTCCTGCTCGCGCAGTTCATTCCGTTGGGCATTCAATTCTTTCTCTAGCTCCTCGCGGCGTTTGAGCACCTCTTCTTTTGCTGCCAATTCGCCGTTTTTGCGAATCGTTTCCGCTTCGCGCTTCGCATCCTGGATAATCTGATCGCTCGTGCGGTAACCTGCACCGAGACGGATGCGCTCGATAAAAAAACCTGCCACCAGGCCAATCACCAAAGCGATTCCGCCTGCAATATAAATTTCCGTTCCCATTGGTATGCTCCGTTGGGAAGACACTCTGGCAGACAGGTCGATGGGGCAGAAGTCAAGCGGGACTGCACTTACCCCGCTTCCAGCGCAACTGTTGCAAGAACATTGCCCTGTGCGTCCGAACCTGTCAGGAAACGGTTCCGAATGACAGGAGGAAACTCATTGAAATTGCAAATCGGAGGAAGTTTACGCTGAAGAAACAGTTTCTCCTGAACGGTTTTACCCTTTCAGACGATGCTGCCCGATGATCAAATGAGCGGGGAGAGTGGCCAGTTTATTTCAAGGATTGAGTTTTACTCTGAGAAGTGAGCCTACAATACACGACCGATCGGAAGGGAGTCGGCCGTCTCGTTAATTTCGCTTCTTTCAAACAACAATTCGTCAACTGATTGTGGGATTCCGCAGCCAAACGCCGCAAGACAGCGAGACTGGAAAAAGAGGAATCGACAAAACAGTCACCCTCCGGCTTCGCTGCAACTTCCTCGTCTGCCAATCCGCAATGAAACATCATCGTGAATAGCAGGAGTAATCCCACCCATGTTAGTAGTAGAAAAAACATTGCTCCAATCACCCTGACTTATTTGATTCCAGTCACCACCGCGTTGTTACCGGGTCACAGCCATTTGCCGCCGACCCGGAAATCTCCTACTCATTGCAGAAATCATCAGAATTCCGCCCTATCGGGAACCCGTCCCCAATGACGAATGTCTCCCTTATGTAATAGAGTTATATCAAACTAACGATTCTCCGGTCGCCCACTTGGTAGACTCCCGGCAAATACTGGAATATCATTCCTGCATACTAACAGACCTTGGACAGGATTCAACTCCGACCGTGCCAACAGACCCTCTCTCGGCTTACAAAGCCTGTAGAACTGCACACACGAGCACTTAACTTGCGATGTGAATTAACCGTTTCGATTCCCTATCGCAATGATTTGTAGTGATATAACGTCCAGAAAGATCGCCAGAGCAGTCGGAATGAATTCGATAGACATGGGAGACATCTTGTTTTCACGACTCTCGTATGCGCGATTCGCGCAGAACATCCGCTGCGGGAGTCCCGCTGGCTGCCCCGTTTAGCCATGCATCCAATGATCATGCATCCATTGATAAAGATACTGCAGGAGGAGTTGACTTTTCAGCTTTCCGCAAGCTCCAACAGGCGAGTCGTTGTTGGTGTTTCCGGCGGAGCCGACAGCGTTGCGTTGTTGCGAGCCCTGCATTTTCTACAGAACCAATTGAAACTTGAGCTTTACGTTGCCCATTTCGACCATCTTACCCGTGCAGGGCAATCTGCCGAGGAAAGAAGATGGGTCGAAGAACTGGCGAAGCAACTTCAGCTACCCGTTCGAATTGGCAAACTAGGCATCGAAGGAGATTTGTCCGAAGAAGCGATGCGTGAATCCAGACTGAGTTTTCTGGTCGAAACAGCGCAGCAGTTTGGGGCAGCTTTCATCTGTCTGGCGCACCATGCAGATGATCAGGCCGAAACGGTGTTGCATCACCTTATTCGAGGAACCGGCTTGCGGGGGATGACGGGAATTCCAGCCAGGCGGGTTCTCTCAGAACGACTGACACTGCTGCACCCGATACTGTCCGTCAGAAAGGCGGAGATTCTGAACTACCTGGAATCGATCAGTCAGGAATTTTGTGTTGATTCGAGCAATCAGGATCCGCGTTACACCCGCAATCTTATTCGGCATCAGTTGATTCCGCTGCTCAACAAATTGAATCCACAATCTGTTTCACACGTGATTCAATTGAGCCGTCAGGTTTCTGAAACTTATGGCTACATTCAGAATCGCGCTCAAAAACTGTTTGACTCGTCCGTGATCAGTATCGATGACGAAATGGTTCGCCTTGACGCCGGGGCTTTGAGAGATGTTCCCGTCATGATGATTCGGGAACTGTTCCGCCTGATTTGGGAGAAACAGAAATGGCCTCGCAAGAAAATGACATTCACGCACTGGGGGAATCTGGCACAGTTTGTCAGAAATGATCAGGTTCGTATTGATTTCCCGGCTGGAATCACTGCCCGGAAAAGAGGGGAGATGCTCACATTGGAACGCAGATGCCGGGATCGTTGAGCCTGTTTTTTCAGCTCCGTTCAGCTTTGTCGAGTGCCGGGTAGGACAGGTGTTGCCGATGTCCTCCTGTCTCGAACGGCCTTTTTCTTCCGTGTTTGAACTTCGTACTTGAATCAGGTCTTTGGGCATGTAAAGTGAAAGCGAGTTTCAGAGTGAGCCTTCAGTAAGTAAGTCGAGACTGTTTCCAAGGCGATCCCGTTGTGATTTTGACAAAAGCCGTCATATTTGTGACCTTTGCCTATTGGGGAATTCTGTTCATTCTGACGCACATTCCTCCCTCGCAAGCCCCCGAAATCGGCTCTGCGGACAAGTTGCTGCATCTGGTTGCATACACGTTGCTTGCCTTTCTGGTTGGTTCGTCCCTGTTAACTACCGGGCGTTGGAATCGTCTCGCCATTTCTGCAGGGATGATTCTCCTGGCATTCTATGCGGGATTCGATGAACTGACACAAATACTCGTAGGCAGGACTGCTTCCTGGCGGGATTGGAGTGCCGATTTGATTGGAATAACGATGGGAACCGCTGTCTGTGCGGCGGTAATCCACCTCTTTCGGCAAAATCGTTTGATGCAACTGTTATTGCAGCAGGAAAAGAAATAGCTCTACGGTTCCGGCTTTCACCACAGTCGTCGCTTCTGTTTTACTTAGTCAACTGGTTCTCGACAGGCTTGATGCTTTCAAGGTGTTGCCTGGCTATTTTTTGCAAACGTTCGATGACGTCCGGATGAAATCGGGCGACGTTGTATTTTTCGGACGGATCCTGGTCGAGATTGTATAGTTCGGGTGTCTCATGTTCCTGCCGTTTGGGGCCAATGCCGTAACAGCCCTCGGTTATAAAATGGGCTTTCCAGGGGCCAACACGGATGGCGTACAATTTTTCTGCACGCCAGTAGTAAACCTGTTGGCGAGCTGATTGCTCTGTTTTCCCCAGCAGCAAGGGCGAGAGATCATAACCATCCAGAACGCGATCTTTCGGAATCGGGACGCCAGCCAGTGAACAGAAAGTGGGGAGCAGGTCCATCGTTGTGCCGAGTTGTCGTTCGATTTTCGGTGCGATTTTTCCCGGCCACCAGAAAATGGTCGGTTCTCTCATGCCTCCTTCAAAGGTGGAGCCTTTCCCTTCTCGAAGAAGTCCGGCAGAGCCCCCATGTGTCTGGAAAGGAAGCCAGGGGCCGTTATCGGAAGTAAACACGACCAGCGTGTTCCCGGCCAGATCCAGTTCCTCCAACGTGCCCAGGATTTTTGCGACACCTGCGTCGATTTCTTCAACCACATCTCCATAAATCCCGCGACGACTCTTCCCCAAATACTTCTCACCAGCAAACAGTGGGATGTGGGGCAGATTATGTGCCAGGTAAACGAAAAACGGTTTTTCCCGGTTCGCCTTGATGAAATCAATCGCCTTCTCGGTATATCGTCGGGTTAGCGTGTGCTGGTTGGCGGGTTTTTCAACTACTTTTTCGTCGTGTAGAATTGGAACCTGGAACTGTTCAATCGGGGCAAAATAGTGGGGATCCTGGCGGGCCGCCTTGCGATAATTGGGGAAGCCGCCCACTGCATCCATGTCATTTGAATAGGGGATTCCCCAATAGGTATCAAACCCGTGTCTGGTAGGCAGATACGGGGGGAGATGTCCGAGATGCCATTTGCCGATCGCAGCAGTTGCGTATCCTCTGGTTTTCAGCAACTCGGCGATGGTCAGTTCACTGGCCGGTAATCCTCCCTTGGAATTGGGAAAAAGAACCCGACGTCTGGCACTCATCATTCCACTGCGAATAGGCAGACGCCCCGTCAGAAGCGCCGCCCGCGAAGGAGTGCAGACACTGGCTCCGACATAGAAATTGGTCCATTTCTGTCCCTGTGCAGCCATGCGATCCAGTCCGGGTGTGCGGATCGTGGGATGACCGAAACAGGCCAGGTCTCCGTATCCCAGATCGTCGCAGAATATCACCACAAAATTGGGAGTGGCTGCCACGATTTTGTCAGATGCAGAGAAACAGAGGCAGACCATCAGCAGCAGTTTTGTCGCGTATCGCATGAAGCCGTTCCCGTCATGTTCGATGGATGGAAGTGGATGCAACCATGTAATCAGTAACCACGACGGACAGTCTGACAGATTCCGCAGCCGTTTTCAATTCGCGCCAATAGACCATTACTGGCATGCCGGATAAACGGGGGCTTTCGTTCTGTTTCAATGCGGCCGGTAACCTGCTGGGACTGCGGTTGTCTTTATCCCGAAAAGTGATGAGCAATCAGTCATCTACTCCGGCTACTTTCTGGCAGCAAGGTATGCGAAGAATCTGGGAACAGCCCAGCGAAAGCAGGCCAGGAAAAAACTGTTTGAAACGCATTCCGTTGTGCAGCTTTGGACGCTGCATAAAAAACGAGACTGCCACTCATGAACTTCTCACAAATGGCAGTCTTGTTCACGAAAACGGGAGCCTCCCCACTTCAAGCAGGGCGCCCTCTCCAATCGAGACACGAGATCGGTGTCGCGTGACAGAGGTTATCGTTCATACCGAGGCGGGTCAAAACCTGTTTTACAGGAATTTATCAATGGTGGCGGCCAGTTGATCTTTGGGAATAACACCGGTCAAGCGTTCAACCAGTTCGCCATTTTTGAAGATCATCAAGGTTGGAATCGCACTGATACCATGTTCGGAAGCGACGTTTGGATTATTATCGGTATTCAGTTTTCCAATTTTCGCACGGCCGGCATATTCGTCGGCCAGTTCCTCAATGACGGGGGTCAGCATTTTACAAGGTCCGCACCAGGGAGCCCAAAAGTCAACCAACACCGGTTGGTCGGCTCCTGAAATTTCCTGCTGGAAGTTTTCATCTGTGAATTCAACAACATTACCAGCCATCTTTTGATCCATTCTTTTTGGCAAATAACCCTGAAAGGTATCTGGTAGGCGACGACAGCCGCCGCCCTGTTCACGCAGCAGCAAACAGTCTTTGTATTGTGGTCTCCTACGATCATGTTAGACTGTCAACACAAAAACACGACGGTTATGAAAAAGGCAGACTCCTCCCGGGCAGACTTGATCTTCAAGTTGCAGGAAACTGGCCCATTTCAAAACTTGGGGAATTATATGGCAGTAAAGCGTTGTGTCAATCTGCCAGCCGTCTATCTTTTGAATATCGCGGGAGACTTGTTGTCGCTTCGCCCAGGATTCCACTTTCCCGGAGCATTCCCATCATGAGCGGTTTGATCCATCCACGCTACCGACTTATTCCTTTCTGTCGAGTCGCCCTGTCATGTTGTCTCCTGTGTGGCTTTGGTAACTTTGTACGGGCAGAGAAAAAGGAAAAGAAGGAGGTTACTGCCCCCCTTCAGGTGACTCCAGAAAATATCAAACCCTGGCTCAGGGATGTGCCACTAAAAATTCGTCGGACGGGAATTTTGCCAGAGGAGGCTGAAACCTATTACAGAGTTCTCGCTTATGCCCGGGATGTCGATTCCCGGGATGTAAAAAAAGCCGCCAGGGCTTTTCTTGAACAACGCTGGGAACATTCAAAGTGGCACAAGCGACCTCGTGATAAATTTCCAGTGTACGTGGATATCTATCTGCATCCTGAGTCATATCAGGGCCGCCCGGTCATCATGAAAGGGCATGTTCAACGAACCGTCAGGGGCAAGGCGAGCCAGAATGAGTTCGGAATCGAAGAAATCTGCGAAGCCTGGCTGTACACGGAAGATTCCCAATCAAATCCAACGGTCGTGGTTGCGACCGGATTTCCGGAGGGCTTTCCCATCGGAGAGAAGGCGATCGATCATGTTACAGTAACCGGCTACATCTACCGCATGTATACTTACAACGCGAGAGATACGCGAAGATTCGCTCCGCTTCTTGTCGCTCACGAAATCCGTTGGACGCCCCCTTCGGAATCTGCCCGGAACAGCAGTCAAATTTGGGGGATAATAATTTTACTGCTGGGGGTTACTGTTTCGGGAAGCCTGTTGGGGATTCTCTTTCTGACAATCCATCGCAAGAAGGAACAGTCGAGGAAAAACGTTATTGAAGCACTGGAAGATTTCTCCTCCCCCGATTTTGAAACAGAAGATAATCGGGATGCGTAGGCAGCCTCACGTTTCATGTTGAAAAGGAAACGCCGGATTTAATACTTCTTGCTCAGCCCAATCGTCGCACTGTAGGCGGAAAGTTCGCTCGTGACGGATGTTCCGGGGATCGCACCGGTGGGGGATTGCCAGGCCCCGCTGATTGTATTCCTGAATCCGTATTTGAGAGCGAGAGACAGTTTCCAGTGATGGGCAGTATCAAAAGTGAACCCGGTACTGAGGTGATGCTGGATGATACCCGGCGCTGGAATGTTGTAGAAGGTATCAACATCGCGAATCGGGTTCTCGTTGTATGTGTAGCCTGTGCGCAAGGCGAACGTGGGCGTCAGACGGAACTCCGCCCCGGTCGCGACGACAAAAATGCTTTTCCATCCGAAACCGGTGACGGCTCCGGTGGAATCGAATCCAGCCGTTTGAAAGCCGTTTGTTCCTTCGTAGTCGATGTATCGAATATCGGTAGCAAATTTCCAACGATCCCATCCCGTGTAGCCGAAGCCCAGGGAGACAATCAGCGGGTTATCGAGATCGAAACGCAAGGTTCGCCCGGCACCAAGTTCGTCGCGTGAATTTATTTTGTAGGTTTGCATCCACTCCGGGCTTTTTAGTGAGAGCCCCCAGTGAACACCGTTTTGCCTGTTCACATAGTAAAGACCAGCCTGAAATCCCAGTCCCCAGGAATTCCCGGCTCTGGAACCGTCAGGATACGTCGGAAAGCCGTCGCCGTTGGCGTCATCGGGAGCGGCTGCACTGAATGGAGAAACGGCAAGAGTTGCCCAGTTTGCGTTGATACCCATACCAATTGAAAAGCGTTCAGTCAGTTGAAGGGAAGCTGTCGGCGTGATCTGCATCATTTGGAAGGAGGAGTAAATCGGGCCAAAACCGAATCCGTTGGGGGGTTGGGGGGTCGTGATTGGATTATCTGGTAAGCCGGCGTAATCGACGCCGAAACCTCCAATTCCGAATCCGCTGATTCCGTAGGTCCATCGGCTGTCCAGATTTTTACAAACAAAGGCAAAACTTGGAATGGGGGTCACGCCTAAATCGCTTACCGAGCGTCCGGCAACAGTCGCAGCAGGAGTACCCGGGCCAAAGGCATTGGCCTGGACGCTGGAAGAAAGTCGAGTCTGGGGAGAATAGAGTTGAAATGCGAATCCAATCTCGGAAGAATCGAGGCCGGAGATACTCGCCGGGTTCCAATAGAGCGCCCCCATCGCATCCAGAGGCATGGCGACACCCGCCCCTCCCATCGATTGATTGATTGGCCCAACGGCATCAAGCAAATGCCCCGTTTGTGCAGGTAAAGGGGACGCCATTGTCACAAAGGAGAGACAGAACCCAATTGCAGCAATCAGGCAATTCGTTCTTCGTTGAAACATGACAGAACCTGTGAAGAGCGATAACCGAGAAGCGAGTCAAACCGATAGCGGTTAAAACACTCGTGCTTTCATCGCATGGCAGATAACAAACAGAAGAAATGCTTAAAAAGTAGTGAAGCCAAACAAGTTTACATCCAACTGACTTGTGCTCAGTTTTTTCTTCACGATAATGAGCAAAGTTTTCAGTGAGCTTTGGTTTCTGTCCCCCCCCAGAATTCGGTGGTCTCTGAAGGGAAAGTCCTTCCATACGATCGTCAACGTATGCATTATCGCAATAACTGATACTTAAAACATTGTCTTGTGTGTAAAACGGGGGGCTGATTGTAACGATTATTCCGGTTATTCTGTTTGGGGAACACGACGAGTAAGTGTTCAGTGAGGAAAGGTTTGCCCAGTAATGGGAGTTGGCAGATTTGCAGTTACTGAAGAGCGATCTCTCCCTGGCAGGCAGTGAATCTGCAGGGAATTTGTCACACCTGACCAGACGGGCAACAGTAGCGATCCTTTAGATCGAATAGCTCAACCCGGATAACAGGGATTGAGCGGGGCGCGGTTCTTTTTTGAATTCAATTTAAGTATGACTCATCCGATATCGACAGCACTGGATCGCCCCATTCGCCTGGCGGTGTTTATTTCCGGGGGTGGCACGACGCTTGATAATTTCGTCAACCATATCAGGCAGGGAAAGCTCGATGCGGAAATATCGCTCGTCATCGCTTCCCGGGAAGGTTGCGCCGGGATTGAGAAATCGAAAAACTACGGGTTTGTTACCGAAGTTGTCAGGCGGAAAGATTTTGAAACCGTCGAGGAGTTCAGCGACGCACTTTTTGATCGATGTCGGGAACACCGAATCGATCTGGTTGTGCTGGGCGGGTTCCTCTCATTATTGAAAATACCGAAAGACTTCCTTGCCCGGGTGATGAATATTCATCCGTCATTGATTCCTGCTTTTTGTGGTAAGGGATATTACGGAGGACGGGTTCATCTGGCTGTGTTTGATCGTGGAGTAAAGGTAACAGGCTGCACCGTCCATTTTGCGGACAATAAATACGATCACGGTCCGATCATTTTGCAACGGACGGTTCCGGTTTACGGGGACGATACGCCAGAATCAATCGCCCAAAAAGTGTTTGCCCAGGAATGCATTGCCTACCCGGAAGCCGTTCGGCTTTATGCGCAAGGAAAACTTTCCATTCAGGAAGGACGCGTCTGGATTGCCGGTGAATCCGACTGAATGCAACAGAGGTTATCGCGCCGTCAATGCTCGCCAGTTTCAGGAACCGACGACCGGATTGCTCAGCGTCCCCAGTTTTTCGATCGTGACATCGACCCGGTCTCCCGGCTTGAGAAAGACCTGTGGAGTACGGGCAACGCCGACGCCGGGGGGAGTTCCAGTGAAAATGAGGTCGCCCGGTTGAAGTGTCATCAACTGCGTCAAATGGGCGATAATGCGTTCGATACCGAAAATCAGATCCGACGTTGAACTATCCTGCATGGTTTCGCCATTGAGGGTCAGGGAAATTGCCAACTGATGGGGGTTTCCCACTTCATCGCTGGTGACCAGATAGGGGCCAATCGGGGCAAACGTGTCGGGGGTTTTACCCAGCATCCATTGTCCGCCCGGTCGTCCTTTTTGCCAATCGCGGGCGGAGACATCATTACCAACGGTATAGCCGGCGACATAATCGAGAGCGTTCTGTTCAGAGACATTTTTCGCCGGTTTTCCGATGACCACGACCAGTTCCGCTTCGTAGTCAACTTCTTGCGAAACGGATGGCAGTACGACAGGAGAACCTGGCCCGCCGATCGTGTTGGCGTACTTCCCGAAGCAGACCGGTTCACTCGGTATTTCTGAATTCGTCTCGCGGGCATGTTCCCGGTAGTTCAAGCCGATACAGAGAACTTTTTCCGGAGCGGCAATTGGCGCTTGCAACTGACCAGAAATAAACGCCTGTTTTCCCAGCCCGGCTTTCATTGCTGCTTCGGCCTGTTGAAGTCCCCCCGGTTGTTTCAGGATGTCGTGAAGCGATTCGGGCAGGTCGCCATCGACAGCACATAAATCGACAAAACGAATCTCGTTATCCCGTTCATCGACTCCCGCCGGTTTGAGGCCCGTTTCCGTTTGTAACATCGCAAGTTTCATTGTCTTGTTCTCTCCGGTTAAAGTCCGGTTAAAGCCGGGGGATCGACTAATCGGGACGCATCCGTTTCAGCTATCCCGTATTCTCTTTCATTCTGTTCAAAATCACTCGAGGAAAACAATAGGCAGATTCGCAGCAAATTCGCTGCAAGTTGCATACAGGTTGTGCAGATCGTCGCATCGAAAAAACCAGCACGCCACTTCAGCCTCTTACCTGGATAAGACCAGAATAAAAAGCTTACCGGGATAAAATCGCTGCACAAACCGAGACGGTTGGACATTCACAGGCTGCAACGAAACAGCTATCAGGGATGTGCGACCGATGTGACGATGTGGCCGGCCTGCCTGATGATTCACCACTTAATCGGGGCATCTGGGGGTGGCCCTCCCATAATGTGATAACCGGCGTCAACATGCAGGTTTTCTCCCGAAATGCCACTGGCCGCATCACTCAACAGGAAGGCTCCTGCCTTCCCGACTTCTGCTGGTGTGATATTGCGACGCAAGGGAGAAAAGTGATTGTACAATTTGACCATCAAGTCAAATTCCCCAACCGCGGAAGAACTGAGTGTTTTCAAAGGCCCTGCACTCAACGCGTTGACACGGAAGCCTTCTGTTCCCAAATCGTAGGCCAGATATTCAACAGCCTGCTCCAGGGCAGATTTGCAAACTCCCATCAGGTTATAACCGGGCATCACTTTCTCACCCCCCAGATAGGTCAGTGTGAGAATGTTCCCCCCCGGTGCCAGGATATTGCGGGCTCGATTGGCCAACGAGATCAGGCTGTAGCAGCTGATCTCCATGGCCATTTTAAAGCCTTCTCTGGAAACATCCCGGACGGGACATTTCAAATCTTCCATCGGTGCATAGGCGATCGAGTGCAGCACGAAATCGATTTCGCCAAATTCTTCTTTCGCTTTTGCGAAAACGGCGTCGAGATGTTCATCGTTTTGGACATCACAGGGCATACAGAAGACAGCAAAATCGTCAACAAGCTTCCGGAGCCTGCGTTCCATGCGCGGGCGTGACGGTTCTTTGTCGGGAAGGTGGGTGAATGCCATCTCGGCCCCTTCCGCTCTCAACTCCTGTGTGATGGCCCAGGCGATGCTGTAGTCGTTGGCAATGCCGAAGACCAATCCTTTTTTGCCGGTAAACAGCCCCATAATTCAATCTCCCGATTCTTCAAAAAACCGATTTTCAAACTTTTCCCGCTGGCCGTAAATCCCATCTCTGCCAGACAGCCTGGTCAGGCTGTCTGCATTTTCTCTACAGAATTTTCTCTACAGAAACATAAGCCGGTACGCCCTGCTATTGACATACCCTGCTATTGACATGGTTGACGCACCATTATTGGTATTGGCACACGCTGGCTCTCTCAATTCGCCCCAGAGTATCTTTCTTCGACTTTTCATTCAACCCGTCCGGAATGATCAAATGATTATTTGGCAATCCCGGGAAATCATGACCAGCCAGGCGGTCAATCGCTGTCCGCCAGAAGATTCCTTCGGCTCGATTGAACATTTCCGATAAAGCGGCCATGATACGGCGAAGCAGTCATTGAGACGACACAGATGCGGAACGATGTAGCGGTCGGTCTTCGCTTTCCGATGTTCTTCCCGCATCCCGATGTTGCCCGCCAAGGGAATCAAGCCGATGCAGAGAGATCAACCCGATGCATCAACCCGATAGGCAGACCCATTCTCGCCCGGTCTGCTTCTGTGATGAAATTCTGGATACAACTGAATACAAGAGGATACCAATTTTATGCTGGCGCACATTGTCTATTTCACATTGAAAGAGAACACGGAACAGGCGAAACAGAAGTTGGTGGATCAGTGCCATCGTTACTTGAAGGAACATCCGGGTGTTCTTTTTTTCGCTGCAGGAACGCTCGGTGAAGAATTCCAGCGTCCGGTCAATGATCGCGACTACGATGTCTCGCTGCATGTCTATTTCAAGGATAAACAGGCACACGACGAGTATCAGTCAAATGATGACCATCTGACATTCATCGCACAAAACAAGGAAAACTGGGAAAAGGTACGTGTGTTCGATTCCTACGTCACCAGTTGAATACGCCCTCAAGTGAAAGTGGACGAAGCATGATGCTTTAATCCGCCACGCCTGTCCATTCTTCATCGCCTCGCTCACCTTGCACAAATATGCGCAGATGACTGAAGGCTTGCAGCTTGGTGAACCGGCACAAACTGGAGGACGGTGCAGACGAAAAACGCACCGCTCAACAGGACGGCACTGGTTGGTTGCACTGCCGGAGTTGGTTACGCTGTCAGGGTTGGCTGCGCCGTCAGAGATGGTTGCGCTGCCGGGGGCTTCACAGTTTGTAGGAAAGCAGATAAACGAGCAGAAGAACGCCCAGCATGAAGACAATGATCTGCATGAACAGGCGAAAAGATTTTTTGAGAATCGCTGTCGGCTCTTCGTAGCGGGTCGCGCTGTAAACAAGCGAAATCGCGGCAGTCAGCGGAAACATGTAGTACAGAATCGGCAATTGGGCCAGCGTGACCATTGATAAAAAGAGGGAATTCATGCCTGACCTTTCGCATCTGGTGATGTCTGTTTCTGCTCGGTCTGTTGATCCGCGTTTTGTTGATCCCCGTTTTCGGGAGAACGGGAGGAATTCCCGTCATCGTTTTTGGCTGTTTGAGGTTTGTAGCCATAGGCAGGCCCTTCGTAAGCATCCCAGATTACAAGGATGTTCAGCAGTCCCGCCATCCAGGTGAAGACCATCGCCAGTTCCCAGCGTTTGCCCAATCGGGCGTTCATATCCTGTAATTGCTGATCCTGCAAAGGCACCTGATACCAGTTGTAAAACGGTCTGGGGATGGATCCCTCCAGAGAATTCCCCAATTCTTTGGGGCCTTCAACGACTTTCGCCACCTCAAGCGAAACGTATCGCTTCGGATCCGCAGAAATTTTTCTTCCCAGCGAACGACCGCTGTTGAAGTCGCTTTCACGCAATTCCAGATCGATCCTTTCGCCGGAAGGCTGCACGATCCCCTGAAGTCGGCCTTCGATTTCCGGCCCTCTCAACCCGGGAACCTGTTTCAGATTGATTGAACCAATCACTTTCTGAGGTAACCCCTCTTCACTCCCGAGCAGGACTCCCTCGAATTGTTCATCCACGGGAGCATCCAGTTGATTTGTATTATCGGGAGAGTCGAATCTTTTTGTTTGAATGATTGCGGGAAGGGCAGGCAGACCGACGAGGAATTGGGAAATATACCCGTAATTTCGAAACCGTCTGACTGCCCCATCCTGGTTTTCCATTCGATCCGGGTTGATCTCATAATAGCAATAGACCGGCCGTCCCTCTCCCATTTGAACGCCACAAAAGAACATTCCCAGAATACAGAGAGCGAACAAAGCCCCCTTGAAGACCCGCCCCTGGTACATTTGTCCCAAGCCGGGAAGAAGCCAGCTCAAAAAAGCTGCCAGTCCCGGATTTTTCAAATGGAACAGCTCACTGTTCTCGGAGGGTGTCATATTGTTTTTCCTGTGAGGCATCGATTTTCCCGGCAAAATTGGAATGTCATTGTCACGTTATGTTGGTATGCGGTTGGAAACAGCGGGAACGAAATTGAAAGCACTGGCTGCTGCCGAAAACCACAGCGGATTGTAGGAAGATAGTCGCAAGATTAAAACAGAGAAAACGGCCAGCACGGTTGGTCTGTTCCGACCGCCGTAACCAAAATGGGATTTTCAAAAGTTTTCGCACCGTCGTAAACTTTAACCGTTGGCAGTACAGAGGTCGTTTTCACTGCAATTACGCCATTTTCAGGCCTTTCGTTTGACCGCAGGGAGGATATTACCAAAAAAATCCCGTGTCTGTCGATATTTGAACGATAAACACCAGCTTTGTGAAGTTTCCCAAAGAACACGCAGGCAGTTGTTTATGTTGTTCATGCCTGGATTGCATTTGACCTACGCCTGATTCTGATCGTCGGCTTCGGTCGTCATATCGGAATGACTCTGTCTGGAGAAAGCGGATTCTCCTTTTTCGGGCATGATCGGGTTTCCGTCCTGATCGATCGGAACCATGCGCGATTCCGGAATCATGGTTCCATCGAGGTAACATCGCAATACATGGCGGTTGCGAACCCGGAATGAGCCATTGACGGTTTTGATGTCGCTGGTCAATAACTGGACGCGTACAATTTTCCCGGCTCCCAAAGGTGTTTTGGCTGTCAGATTGGATTGGGACTTCAAATACCATCCCGCCAAGGCGTCCGGGAGATCGTTTCGGGTGACCCAGGCGAAGATGACAAGGGCAACAGAAAAGATGATCGCAAACACGGCATTGTAACTGGCAACGAGAACGACCAGCGCCAGCACGGTGGTGACGATCATTACCGAACGACGTTGAGAAGCCGGGATGACCGCGATGACCGCCGCTGTCAAGGCGAACCAGCCAAGGAGAATAATGGCAGCCAGGCCAACCAACGGAATCAACCAACCCCAAATATCGGATATCGCATTGCTTGTATC
>JALTOP010000033.1 GCA_027000105.1 Planctomycetaceae bacterium
CACGTGGGCCTTTGGGTTAACGCTTGAGCGGTTAGTCCATCGTTATGTGAACAAAATCGAAGTCTTCATTATGGAAAATCTGGTTCTATGGACTTGGGGACGTGTGAAGCCAGCGTTACCGCTATTGTCGAAGGTCGCTATTTTCGATGCATGCACATCGAATTGTGTTTACTGTAGTGAAGATGCATACCTTGAAGGAGATGCATACCTTGAAACCGCATGTCGTGAAAGAGTTTCCCGATGCCAATAGCCGCCAATGTCATCGTTACCTGCACAAAACGGAAGACGGTCGCCGTGCCGGAAGGACTGAAACTCCGCTGTGTTCGAAGGGCGCCGATTGAAAAAAAATCCGCACTGTGGTGCAAACGGCTTGTTGCAAGTCGTGCCGACTCAATTCCTGCGAGGCAACTGTATTCGGGAGATCATTGGAGCATCGCTCGGTCTATGGAAAGTGTCACGACAAGTCACGGAAACTCAGTCCGATTATGGATCGCGTCAGCTGGGTACGGTCTTATTTCCATGGATAGTCTGCTGAAACCATATTCGGCCACGTTTTCTCGCGATCACCCAGACTCGATCTCCCAAAAGACGACAAACGATAACTGTGCTTCGGTGTACCAACTCTGGTGGGCTTCGATGACACAGTCGAATATTGTGCACTCCAGCGGGCCACGAACAATTAAAGAAATTGTTGCCGACAGTCCGAACACACCACTGTTAGTTATTGCGTCCGAGAATTATCTGCTTGCACTTGAAAAGGACTTGCAAGCATCTCTTTTGCAACTCAATGATTCGGATCTGCTGTCGGTTTTCTCAGCCGGTTGCAAATCGCTGAAGAGGTTAACTGGTCATCTTGTTCCTTACGACGCTCGGATGCAGCATGCCGTCGGTGGTGCACTCCGCTCGCTCAACATGCGCGTTGCCTTGATGGCTCTAGTGAGTTGTCGGCGTTCGCGGCCAACATATTCGGTCTTTCGAAAAAAACTTGCTTACCTGATGCGTGCTCAACCCGAACTGACAAAGTTCGATCGCCGCCCAATAGCGGACGCAGAAGTGCGGCAGTTCATCTTGCGGGAATTGAACAAGGACTCCGCCGCGCGTCACACTCCACTGCTGCGGAAACTGCGAGACAATGGTCGAGCCTGTGAACAGAAACGCTTTACCCGCCTGTTTCGCGAAGTACAGGAGCAGATAAATGTCTCGTAAACGACCCAACGGTAAACAGATTGAACGTCGCGCACTGCGCATCGTGCAGAATTCATCTCACCCGTTGTTCCTTTTCACGTTAACCGGTGACGAATTGCTGAATGTCGCTGATATTTCGAAGATTTCGCGTGATGAGGCCGGCAAGTTAATTGGTTACCAGCGGTCGTCTGTAAGGCGCCACGTGCAAGATATTGTTGACTACTTAAACCAGGACGAAATTCTTTTTCCGAACTCAATTATTCTTGCTCTCTCATCGCGGATCAAATTTCGCCAAAGTCGCGGTCCATCCACTGGTGACGGATTGGCGCAGGCAGGCACCCTCGAAATACCGTTGCCATCGGACGGCAGTCCGAAACCGGCATGGATTGTAGATGGTCAACAGAGGGCGATCGCCCTTTCAATGTGCGGCAGGCCGCAATTACCGATACCAGTCAATGCCTTCGTCGCTGATAACATTGATCTGCAGCGGGACCAGTTCTTGCGGGTCAACAGTTCCAAACCGTTGCCTCGTGGCCTGATCACTGAGTTGCTCCCCGAGGTTACAACAACCCTTCCGGCAAATCTATCAGCAAAGAAAATGCCCTCCGCCATCTGCGACTGGCTGAATTTCGAAAAGTCATCACCATTCTGTGGCAGGATAAGACGGGCCTCAACACCTGAGGAGAAAAAGCCAAAGACTGTTATAACCGACAATTCAGTTGTCAAGATGATTGAGGAGAGCCTTTCACAACCATCGGGATGCCTCTTTCCATATCGCAATATCGCCACAGGTGAAACAGATTTCGACGGCATCACTTCCTTGTTGGTCACGTACTGGACGGCGGTATCAGAAGTTTTCTCTGAAGCATGGGGTAAGTCGCCAGCAAAGAGTCGTCTGATGCATGGTGCGGGTATTCGGGCAATGGGGCGACTCATGGATCGTATCATGCCATATATCGACCCGCGTGATTCCAGCGCTGTGTCACAGGCAAAGCGGGAATTAGCGCTCATCGCTCCGATTTGTCGCTGGACAAAAGGTCGATGGGAAGAAATGGACGGCCTGCGATGGAATGAGGTGCAAAATGTGCCGCGGCATATTCACATGTTATCGAACGTGTTGATTCGCGCGTATTTGCGGGCGAGAGGAAACAACTACGCATGAAGTTTTTTTTTCCAGACAGTCAGGATTTAGTTGATCCAAGTTTCGATTTTGATACAGAAAAACGCAATGATGTACGTATTCGTCAGCGCGATGACTTGTACGCGCATGAAGTATTCAAAAAATCGCCATACGACGGCATGTTGGTTTCGATGGCAATCGTTAACGGAGTAAATGGCAGTACAGGTCGTTACACACTTGGCCAGCAGCGGCGGTTTATGGTTAGAGGTGCTCGCGAGTTCTTACGCCTGCCGAAACATATGGACCTGATGGGTGATTGCGGCGAGTTCACGTACGTGAAAGAACCTGAGCCACCAGTGACCGTCGAGCAGGTCGCTTCATTTTATGAGCAAGGTAGATTTGATTTTGGAGCATCGGTCGATCACATCATTCTCGAGTACAATGCCGATTGGGATCGCAATGTTCCAGGAATTCGAGGCGTTCCGGAGGATTGCAAGCGACGTCAGGAACTAACGATCGAATTGGCCAGGTCGTTTCAGAAACTCTGCAGAAAAAACAAGTTTCGCTTCCAGCCAATAGGTATCGCGCAGGGATGGAGTCCCAAGTCATATGCGAAAGCGGTTAGTGCCTTACAGAAGATGGGCTACCAGTACATTGCACTGGGCGGTCTTGTACCACTTAAGTCATCTGAAATCCTTGAGGTACTCGAATCCGTGTCACCCAAGCTCAAACAGTCTACCAGATTACATCTGTTTGGCGTCACGCGACTAGATCACGTCAATGAATTTTCGCGACGCGGCGTCGTGAGTTTTGATAGCACTTCACCGCTGACCCAAGCGTTCAAAGAAGATCGCGATAACTATTACGGACGGCGCAGAAAGTACTCTGCAATTCGTGTCCCACAAGTTGACATCAATCTGAAGTTGAAGAACCGAATTTTGTCTGGCGAGGTTGAGCAATCGGAGGCCTTTCGGCTTGAACGAGAATGTTTGAATGCCCTTCGCCAATTCGATCGGCGGCGGTTTCCGCGACGTGATCTGATCAAACTGTTGAACGAATACCAACAACTGTTTGGCGGCAAGCGAAACTACTCAGTCGAATACGAAGCACTGTTGAAAGAACGCCCCTGGAAGGAGTGCCGATGTGCCGTCTGCCAGGAATTGGGAATTGATGTCGTGATCTTCCGAGGTGCCGAGAGGAATCGTAGGCGAGGTTTTCACAACGTGTATGTGACCTACAATCGCCTGAAACGAATCCGATCCAAGATCACGTAGTTTTACAGACTACAAGGAACACCTGTGAAAAAAACGAACGCAAAGACACAAAAGCCTATAAAGTCGCGAATGCTGCGATTGCCCGCGTTGGAATTTAACCAGGGCAAAAACCGCCAGCTTTACACCTTTGCCGTCGAGGGAAAACAGTTGCATGAATTCTGTACCATCTCTCGCGTGACTCGCCATGATGGCGAGGGCCTGAACGGATATCAGCGTCCCGAAGTCGTGTCACACATTGCTCAGATTCGAGAGTATCTGGAATCTGAGAATCCAATACTGCCCAACGCTATCGTAGTGGCATTCGACGACAGCGTTCGGTTCAAACCGTCTTCGCGTAATGGGAAGCAAGGGGCGGGACTTAGCCGAACCGGGATCATTGAAATTCCAATTCGAAATGACGCAGTCGATACCCAAAAACCAGGCTGGATTGTCGACGGCCAGCAGCGAGCAGCAGCCCTTCGTGACGCTCGAACCGAAAGCTTTCCGGTTTGTGTAGTTGCTTTCATCGCCGCCGGGTTAGAAGAGCAGCGACAGCAGTTCATTCTCGTCAATGCGACAAAGCCGTTACCCAAGGGGCTTATCTACGAACTCCTACCATCGACCGACGGCAAACTACCTTTGACACTGCAAAAACGTCGTTACCCGGCTTTGCTCTCTGAGAGACTGAATTTTGACGACGATTCGCCGGTGCAGGGAATGATTCGCACACCAACGAACGGGACTGGTGTGATCACAGATAATTCCATACTCAAGATGATCGAAAACAGCCTGACCGATGGCGTGTTGTACCTGTTCGACGATATCGAGGATCAGCTTGATGTACTGAAACAGTTTTGGAATGGTGTCAAGAAGGTATTTCCTGATGCATGGGGACAGTTGCCTAGAAAGTCACGGTTAATGCACGGAGCGGGGATTGTTGCAATGGGCTTTCTGATGGACACCATCGCTGATCGTCATCGCCGTACGAGGAAACTCAAAACGAAGGTTTTTGTCGACGATCTTGAACCGCTTCGACCGGTGTGCCGCTGGACGGAAGGCTATTGGGAATTCAGCCCGGACAATCGATTGAAATGGAATGAACTACAAAATGTCCCGCGGCACATTCAGTTGCTTTCGAACTATCTGTTGATCCAATATCGTGAACTCGTCTGGCAACCCAAGGGTAAACGGCGATGACAAGAAGACCACGAAAGACAATCGTCGTACTCTCCGGCGGTCTTGACTCAACGACGTTGCTCTATCACTTGCTTGACGCAGGTCACACGCTCAAAGCGCTGTCAGTGAACTATGGCCAGCGTCATTCGCGTGAACTGCGTGCGGCGAGCGAAATCTGCGCGATAACGGGAGTCGAACAGCGCGTCGTCGATCTTTCCGGTCTGGCAGCGATCTTCGGTCATAATGCCCTCACCGACAAGGCACTCGATGTCCCGCATGGCGACTATTCGCCAAAGACGATGGCGGTGACTACTGTTCCGAATCGTAACATGATCCTGCTTTCCATTGCCACCGGTTGGGCGATTGCTTCGGATTTCACCGCCGTCGCATTTGGCGCCCATTCTGGGCCGTACACGCCCTATCCCGACTGCCAACCCCAATTCGCAGCCGCAATGAACGCTGCGACACACGTCTGCGACGAGCGATCAATCGAAGTCCTTGCTCCCTTTATTCATTGGACAAAAGCCGACATCGTCAAACGCGGCCACGAACTCGGCGTCCCCTTCGAACTGACCTGGAGTTGCTACGAAGGCGGCGACGTCTCCTGCGGAAAATGTTCAACGTGCGTTGATCGAGCTAGAGCCTTCCAAGAAAGCGGGCTATGCGATTTGACATAAAGCCTCGGCGAAAAAGCACACGACAAACCACATTACTCATGTGAAGGCACTAGCACAGCCTCTTCCAACGCATCATCTGCGCCAGTAGCCGCGGCGGTACGAATAGTCGCGAGCGACTGGCGAATCAATCCTCGCCCGGCGGATGTATCCAGTTGCCTTTCTGTCCATTCCATTAGCCAGAAACGGGAAGGAATTTTCTCCATCACCTTTTTGCAAAACTCCTCAATTTTCTCCAGATCCGTGACGTTGAAACCCTCTTCAATCTGCATGTTCAAACGCCGCACGAGAAACTCTGTCACGGCCACGAGCGCAGCCTTGTCGACAAGCTTTGAGTGACGCGTTGCATCATCGCTGGCGGCGCACCACTCGATATCGTCGACATTCCAAGAATTCTTAAAACCACGCCACATCGCTGCGAGAATTGCCAATGTGTCGTCAACGTCGATTTCCGTTGGTGTTCGTAAGTCCGCCAAAATCGTCCTTAGCCCGGATTTCTCACAAAAAGATTAAACGAAACGGTCGTTTTTTGCGTAAGTGATTTAGCACACAATACTTTTGCATTTTCAAACGGATCGTTTCGTCATGACACACTATAACGAACAACGGACTCTTTTCCAGCCTCATTTTTCTCGACGCATCAAAGTCGATTTCTCAGCCGAGCCGATCTCATCGGATGGCGGAGGATTGCTGCTTCGAGAACTGGAACAGCGACTGGGGATGATCGATTCCCTTGTCGATTGTATTCGTGACTATCGCGAACCTTCGGGTTGAGCGGCACGGAACTCGAGTCGGCTCAGGCGGAGACGATCCGCACGCGGGTACTGAAAATCGGTGCCCAGGTCAGGGTCACCTTTCGCCGCATCTGGGTCAGACTGTCGACTGCCCACCCCTTGCAGCGGATCTTCGCAACAATTTTGCGCCACCTGCACATGAATCTTCCGCCTCCGCAAACAAGCTGAAGCTTCTGGCAATCCGAATCACACCCTGGAGCCGAGCTCAGTGGGAGCGGTCTGTCATGAGTTCGCCCCCAAGCCCTCGAAATCGGCCCCAGCCGGAAAATCCGACCGTCTTCCATTGCAAATCCGATCCAACAGACCAGTAGCCACCCTCGAAGCCACCAAATTCAATCCCGGAAACCGCATGGTGAGAAATGCGGGCTAGCTGTGGCAACTCGTTTGTCATAAACAAGTTACAAAAATTACACCCGGCAGGATTCGAACCTGCAACCTTCGGTTCCGTAGACCGATGCTCTATCCAATTGAGCTACGGGTGCATTGTGACTTTCTTATATTGGCAATATTGGCAAACCGAATCGGCTTGTATGCTTTTCCTACCTCTTGCGAAAACTGCTCACTTCTCCTGAAAACAGCGATCGGGCCCAGCTCCATCTGATAGCCAACCGCTTTGCACGGCAAGCCCAAGGGCCTTGTTTGGCTCCCACCACTGCCCGGATGTCGACACTTAACGCCTCTGCCCGGTTCGCATGTGAGATCAGGGAAAGCCACGCTGCGACGGCAGATTCTACCACAAACAGAGCGAAAAGCAACATACGCCCAAAACCTTGTGAAAGTTTTCTGGGAACTGAAAACGGCACGTTCGCCCGCATCCGGAATGGAAATTGAAACTGTTCCGTCATTGGTTCGCCATATCCATTGATAACCGCTGCGTCTGACGGCTGTTCATATCGCCTGATTTATATCTTGGAAAGAAATCAGGCAGGTTGGAAATGATGGGCAAGCTACTGCTTCGATATTTCGAGTATCTCGCGGGCAGTATGAAGTTTGGGGAGATAGTCGCCTGGAATGGTATCTGAAACAGAACAACGCACCCCAACCGATAGGCTCGGGTGCGTTGCGCTGTGCATTGCCACATTAGCCAAAAGAGCGGCACTCAATTCTGTAACGCGCCGGCTGCCATGAGGGACTCAAGGAATCCTTTTAGTTGATGGCTGCGGACGGGATGTTGCAGTTTTCTGACCGCTTTGGCTTCGATTTGCCGAACCCGTTCGCGTGTCACTTTGAAGATGCGACCGACTTCTTCCAGTGTGTAGGTGTAGCCGTCGCCGAGTCCGTAACGGAGTTTGATAATTTCCCGCTCCCGGTAAGTGAGTGTCCGCAGGACGTGATCAATTTTATCCTTGAGCATTTCCGACGTCGCGGTGCTGACCGGGCTGTCGGATGATTTATCTTCGATAAAATCGCCGAAGTAGCTGTCCTCGCCTTCGCCGATCGGACGATCCAGGCTGATCGGCTGACGGGAAATTTTCATTACCCGCTGTGCTTCTTCGAGAGAAACGTCAGCCGCTTCCGCCATTTCTTCGATGGAAGGTTCCCGACCGAGTTTCTGAACCAGTTCCTTCGCCACTTTTCGCAGTCGCGTCATCGTTTCGATCATGTGAACCGGAATGCGAATCGTTCTTGCCTGATCGGCAATAGCTCGGGTGATTGCCTGTCGAATCCACCAGGTGGCGTAAGTCGAAAACTTGTAACCACGGCGGTATTCGTATTTATCAAC
>JALTOP010000034.1 GCA_027000105.1 Planctomycetaceae bacterium
GGGTTTTCAGCGAATCATCTATTAAATTCGTGGAACTCATGCAGCAACTTGCAGCTCCCCGTCACCTGCAACAGGTAGGCGAGTTTGTAAAGTGGCCCGCGAACGGGAAACAGAATGAATCATAACGATTCTTCGCCCGTTTCGCCGGTGCGGATGCGGATGGAATCTGTCAACGCAGAGACGAAAATTTTCCCGTCACCAATGTTACCGGTGCGAGCTGTATTCATGATGGTATCAATCGCCTTTTGGGCGGTATCATCATCGACCACGATTTCAATTTTCACCTTTGGTAAAAAGTCGACCGTGTATTCCGCACCACGGTACTGTTCTTTGTGGCCTTTTTGTCGTCCGAAACCGCGAACCTCCATGACGGTCATTCCCTGGATACCCTGCGCGGTCAAGGCATCTTTCACTTCTTCCAGTTTGAAATGCCTGATGACAGCCTCGATCTTTTTCATACTGTTTCCTCGATTTCAATAATCAGAAGGTGCTGAGTGTGGCGGCGATTGAAAGCTCGTGCCCTTCCGCCATTACAGGACGGAACGACACGCTGAAATAACAGCCAGCAACCGGGACGCCGGGAATCCTCCCGGCTCGCCTGCCGAAAATTATAGGCAGAGGCCTGTTCTATTGACAGGCCTGCCTGGCGGGAACGCAAAAACGATCAGCTTACAGGAAGATATAGCCTTCTTCCCCATGCTCGGATTGATCAAGCCCACGAATTTCGCTGAGTTCCTCGACACGCAGGCCGATCGTCAAATCGATCAGCTTCAACAGCACGACAGAACCGATAATCGCAAGACCTGCAGAAGCAGCAATGCTGACGATCTGATTGACAAATTGCTGACCGTTCCCCTCGAGCAATCCGTAACCGCCGCCGGTCACGTTTTTTGTAGCAAAAATCCCGGTGAGAATTGCCCCGGTAATTCCCGCGATGCCATGCACACCGAACACATCCAGTGTATCATCGTACTTCAAGGCATTTTTCAATTTCGTACAGGCGAGATAGCTGGCGACTCCTCCAGCAAGACCGACAATGATCGACGAAGGAATGGAAACAGAACCACTGGCCGGCGTAATACAGACCAGCCCGGCTACTGCACCGGAACAGGCTCCGAGAATCGTCGGCTTTTTGAGAATGAGCCACTCCATTCCCGCCCAGGCGATCACACCCGAAGCGGCGGCGATGTGCGTCACCACAAACGCATTGACAGCCAATGCATTGGCAGCCAACGCGCTTCCCGCGTTGAAGCCGAACCAGCCAACCCACAACATCGTCGCACCAATAAAAGTGTATGTCAGATTGTGGGGAGGCATCGGCTCTTTGGGGTAATTGACCCTTTTCCCGATCATCAAGGCACAGACCAGAGCGGAAATGCCGGAGCTGATATGCACCACCGTGCCACCTGCAAAATCCAGTGCCCCGAATGCAGCCGCTTCATTCCATTCACACAACCAGCCGTTATCTGACCAGACCCAGTGAGCAATCGGACAATAAACCAACAACCCCCACAGGATGGAATAAACGACCATCGCAGAGAACTTCATTCGCTCCGCAAAGGCACCGACGATCAACGCGGGGGTAATGATGAAAAACATCAACTGAAAAACCATGAACAGGATCGTCGGGATCGCACCATCACTCCCCGGAGTGACAACAGTGTCCAGCGTTGCATCGTAATAGGGGAGAATACCGGCGAGCATGATGTGATCGAAACCGCCAACGTAGCCCCCCAGAATATCTCCACCAAACGCAAGGGAGTAGCCACATACGACCCACACAATCGACATGATGCCCATCAACGAAATGCACTGCATCATGACACTGAGGACATTCTTTTTGCGAACCAGTCCACCATAAAAGAGTGCCAATCCGGGAGCTACCATCATTAACACAAATGCGGAAGCAACCAACATCCAGGCAATGTAGGCCTCATTGAAAACTGGCGCGGCAGTTGCCGCAGCATCGGAAGCAACTTCTGCAACGGCACTCCCAACCGGAGCTTCCTCCTCAGCGTACAGATTCCCCATGTCGAAAGACGACAAAGCAAATAAACACAGGGCAATTCCTGTCGCCCTGAGACGAATCCAAATACGAGCGCTCGTAAACAATGGTTCCCCCATCTCTTCTAATGATAATGTTTGTATGTGAATAAGATTGTTACCTCATCAGCCCCTTGCATCTGCATGACAACGCAGTCGTACAACAGCGCAACAGCACGACAACAAAGCGAGTCGCAGAAAAACTTCCTTTCCAGCCGCCCACTTATCCGGCCTCCCACTTGATAGAAAGCCCCCGCCGAAAATCTGAGCATTTTGCAGGCCATAAAGAACAGGGAGCCAGAAAAACAGGCAAAAAAATCGTAAAGAAACACGCAACCTGCTATATTTCCAGTGGTTACGAATTACCCGAAATTTTCCAAACTCATTGAAACACCCGGAACAGGATCAAGTCTATTGCACGCATGGCGCGCATCTTTGCCTGTAAGATATGCAGGCCATCCCTCCACCTGTCTGGCTCGAAGCTCAATAGCAAGAATGAAAGCGGTAGGGGACCAACCTCCCGGTTTTGCACACCTACACCACGCCAGCGCCTCGGTATTTTGTTGCCGAACGGTTATTCCTGAACTTCGAACGTTGTCATTGACGGATGGCATGCACCATCGCCGGTTACAATGTCTGACCGTTGCGAGAAATGGGGATCACGCAAAGACGCAGGCTCGCAAAGGGGAAGGAAAAGGGAAAGAGAGAGGGACGGGAAAAACTTCAAAGTAGTTTCATGCTTTCTCGCCTGTTTGGGTACTCAATGTGGAAAACTGATGGCGTCTTTGCACCCTCGTGCGAAAATTCACTTTGGTTTCGGCGGTCAGAACAGACCAGTCGTGCTGGGACCTCCAGTTCTGCGCAGGAACTTGGCAACGACCACTACATAGCTACTATAGCGATAAAACTCACGGCTCACAGAGTCGTGGCACACAAACACCAACCAGGGCACCTGGCACACAAACACTAATCGGGGCACACGGCAACTGGAAAGTTCATATTTTTGAACCAATGACCTTTTTGATTCGATCGCACTCTCGTTTTGACATGAAATCATAACGTTTTGTTTTTACTGTTGCCTCAAGGCGTGCCTCCAGGTGTTTGATGATGTCGTTGCGTAGTTCTGCACCGAGGTCCTCCTGTTCGAGTTTGTTAAGCAAATATTGGCGACCGGAAGGCTGTAGCGTGAGTGTCGACAGGTTCATGAATCGTTTATTTTTTGAAGTATCTGCTACTTTAGTTTTGAACCATATTGTCAACGTATTATCGTGTATTTCTTTCACCTCATCCATGATCATTAGAATTTCAACGATGGCATTATTGTATGCAATAAAATCGTCATGTAGAGGATCTGTAATCTTATCATGATCAAGCATATAAAGTGTCACTTCAATGGCTTCAGAATCAGCCATTTTCTCTTCAGCACGGTGAACCGTTTCAGTGTGTGTCTCTAACCATCCAGGTAGTCCACTACGTACTTGATACAATGCATCGACAAGGGCAGAATTTCGAGAATATACAAGAACATCACTAGGGATATTACTCCTTGGGTAGCCTATCTTTGCCAGCGCTTCGTGCAATACATACTGTTTCTGGTGTTCCAATGTAGTATCATTACTCAAATATTCAGTAACAAGTAGATCGCACATTATCTCTATCTGATTATCTGTATCATAGCTATCAATGCTGTTGCGTATCATGAAATGATCCTGTATAGCAACTCTTTGATTTATGTATTGCATTTGAGATTTTAGTGTCAAGTTATGCAATAGATTTAATGCGAGCTTAAACAGGCTCTCATCTTCTGCCTTAGATGCACTAGCGTCCCTGAAGCGGTTGTTTTTTGATTGTATTTCACGCAAGGATACAATTATCTTCTTGCATTTATTTATAATATCTTTATTTTTATTTTTATCTTCTATTTTATTGTGACCGTGATTAACTATCGCTTTCCACAATAGATTAGAGCATTGCAGTTGTTTTTTAGTCTTTAGTGTTTCTCCATATTTGCTATATATATTGTTCTTTCTGTTATCATCTTCGAGATAACAATTTATTGGTAGATACTTTTCATATTGCGTGGCAAATTCTGGAAAGGGGGGTAGGCAGTACTGTTTTTTCCCAGCTATAATAGAGTTCATGCAAAATAAAAGTTCGTATTCACCTCCTTCTTTTACCTTTGAAATTCTTGTTTCGTTCATCCATAATGACTCCAAAGGGTAACCGAAAAGAATTTGATCAGAAGGAGTACGAAATTTGAGGTTGATATTTCCCGTTTTGTTTTTTAGCTCAAAATGTATTCCTCTTGCAGCCTGAAAATACTTGAACTCTGCTTTGCCGCCATTTGAGCCTGTTGAATGTGCACCAATGAACTCGAATGGTTTTATTTGGCTGTCGTCGCTATTTTTTCCCTTTTTTCCACGAACAAGAGAAAGAACATTGTCTGTGTTGGAATCAAGCCTAAAATCCCAATATAAATCATTTGATATATGCCATATTCCTGATTCTAGCATCCGAAAACATTTGTCGTTCACCAGAAGAAGGACTGGTGCTTGATTTCTGTCTCGCCTGAAAAGCAATGAACATCTATTATCCCAATAAAATGTGTCGTTACTATAAAAAGCTGGTAATTGTTTCGTAGATGGTGAATAAAGAAAATAGCTCACTTGAAAAGGGCTACTTCTCTCGTAACAGGAAAGTGCCCCCTTGTCATCGTAAAGTTTCAGACTCTGGATCAGGATCGCTCCTGAATTATCATTGATTTCTTCAACAGAAATATCCTGTCCTTGCAAATGGGAGTTGCAAATCACCAATAAAAACATCAGAAAAATAATCTTGTTCACTCTCAGGTTATCCTGCTATCTTGTTAATTCCAAGAATAATGATGCTTCATTTGAATCCCTGCCAGTACCATTCATGTTTTCTGTCTTCGAAGATTCACCGTTGGTGGGAGTGTCGAATTCGACCTTTGTAAACGCACCGGTATCGTTGGCAAGAAAACGATGGTGACTGACTGGTATTCGTCGACGCTCACATAATCATCCACTGCCGCTCCGCTTAACAGAATGCGGGGCTCCATGATCTCCGCTGGTGTCGCGAGCAAACCAGCGCGGGAGCTTAAGCGTCTACGGCGTGATTTTTGTGTTCGCTTGTGTGTGTGTGGAAGCGAGAGTGTAGTGCGTGCAGCCAGTTGAGTAGTAGCATGGCGAAGATCCTTTTTACCGTCGAAGCCGAGACCCCGGCCAGAATGGAGAACGCGAAAGAGCGGAGAACCCGCTCCCTCTTCACGGGTTACTGTTCAGGCTACTCATCAGAGTGTACATCGTTCAAGCAAAAACTTCCGATTTTGTGGATTATCTGAAAAATCTGAAATTATCTGAAAAATCTGAAAAATCTGAAAATCAGGGAAGTAAATCGATTCGGGGGAGTTGTGGGCTGACACAGGTCCGACTTTGGGGGTGAGCACAAGTCCTGGCGTGCGCAAAAAAGCGTCCTGCCAGGTTGTGGAACCCGGCAGGACAAAAACGATCAACCGTTGCTGTGTGATCTACCGCTGTAGCATTCTATCCAATTCTGTTCAGACGGTGCCGAAAATCGATTTTCCGGTAGAAAGCAGATCATCACAGGCGGCCCCCAGGCGAGTCGCAACGCCCTGTTCGGCTGCTTTGAGGTAGCTGCGTGGATCGTACATTTTTTTGCTGCCGATCTCGCCATCGATTTTGAGAACACCATCGTAATGCTTGAACATGTGATCGGCGATTGGACGAGTAAAGGCGTATTGCGTGTCGGTATCGATATTCATTTTGACAACGCCATACGAAAGCGTTTCGCGAATCTGTTCGGTCGGTGTGCCGGAACCGCCGTGGAAGACGAGATCGAAACGGGCCTCTTCGCCGTATTTTGCAATGACGGCGTCCTGACCTTCTTTCAGGATCGAAGGCCTCAGTTTCACATGGCCCGGCTTGTAGGAGCCGTGAACATTGCCGAAGGTCGCTGCAAACATGTAGCGTCCAATCGGGCTCAAACTTTCATGAACCTGCACCATATCTTCGGGAGAAGTGTAAAGCTTTTCTGCAGGTTGGTCGGAATTGTCAATCCCGTCTTCCTCGCCCCCGACAACTCCCGCTTCGACTTCAAGAATAATTTCATTCTCTGCACAAAGCTTGAGCAGCTCTTTTGAAAGCTTCATGTTTTCATCGAGAGGCAGTTCGGATGCATCGAGCATGTGGGACTGGAACAGATTTCCCTTCCCCTCTGCTCTGCGTTTGGCCGTTTCAGCGATGAGCGGCTTGAGGAATCCATCTACCTTATCCGGTTGACAATGGTCGGTGTGCAACGCGATAAGAACATCGTACTTTTCAGCGAGTCGATGGGCCGCTTCCGCCAGTACGATCGCTCCTTCAACGGAACTGCCGACATGCAATCCCGAGGCAAACTTTCCGCCGCCAATGGAGACCTGAATGATTCCGTCAGATTTTTTGTCCGCAAAGCCCTTCAAGGCAGCATTCAGCGTAACCAGCGAAGAAATATTGATCGCCGGGTAGGCGTAATCCCCTTTTTGGGCGGTGTCAAGCATGGCTGCGTATTGAGCGGGTGTTGCGATAGGCATAATTTCGATCCTACTCTCTTTTCAGAGTTCAAAAGTATTCAAAACAGGTGGATTCTACTTCTCCCACCTTCGAACATATAAGCAGATGAAAAACTGTTGAGGCAGCTTGAGTTGCTGTTGTTTCCTGCCAATAGCCCACAGAAACGCCTGCTTTGGCTTACTTTAGCAATCGATTCAAAAATTCCAAGGCGTTTGAACGCGTTTTTGTCGCAGTTGCGGGATTCCCGCTCTGTTCATCATTTACCTGATGAAGTATTTCCGGGTTTTTGAAACGAATGATTTTGACTTTTAGGTCATCAACCGCGACATCACCCAATCCATTCAATTCCAGGATGACTCGAATTTCCTCCTGTTTCCAGATGGGGCGAATGATTTCGAAGCTCTGCCAGTCAGACGGCTTGATCCAATGTTCACAAATTGCATGACCGAATTGGGTATCATAGATACGAAAGCCCTCAAAGCTCTCGTGAACAGGTCGAACGATACGAACCGCTCCGCTGATGTGTAACAGATCGCCCGGCTTGGGAGAAAACGGGGGTGAAGTATAAGCAACGGCTGGTTCGTCCAACAGAAATTTCTGGCTTCCCTGCGCCGGAATGGCGGCGGCCCTGAGGCAGTATTCTCCCTGGAAAGCCTCGTTCGGATCCAGGGCGTCATATACGAGGATTTCTTTAGAAGCTGAAATATCCCGTTTCCAACCTTCTACTTTCATCGCGTCCCGATCTTCAAACTGTCCGGAACGCAACAATGTGATTTCTTCGAGGTCGCCTTTACCCAATTGTTGGACCAGTTTCCAGAAATCGGGGAGTGTTTGAAAACTGACCGTGTAGGGAGTAGAGGTTGGTGATGACAGCGAAGCCACGGCACGTTCCCAGTGGGAGCGCTGCAAGATCCGCAACAGTCGGGAAGCGAGCTTCGCATTTCTCCGGGCAGGGTTGTGCTGTTGTTTTTCGAGAGCGAGTGTTCCCTGATCAATCGCCCGACGGGCTTGGGAAAGAATGTGCGTTGCTTCGGGCAGGCCGACTCCCAATTCGGTCAATTGCCTGTCGACCTCCAGGACGCGGGCAAACTTTTCCCTGGCGAGCAGCAGAGCCAGTTCGGCGTTGCGTGCCTGCATCTGGCGGATTTTTCGCTCCATCTTTTTCGCGATACGTTGCGGGGTGGCGCCCATCATTCCCCCCGCCATACTGCAGCGGCGCCGACCAGTCGCGGTGTGCCGAGTTGCCCGGTTGCGCACCAGGCGCGCCCGGCAGCCCACCCCCCAGCGGG